>NZ_JBHWDU010000125.1:0-16584 GCF_042734825.1 Kitasatospora sp. NPDC059648
TTTTTTTCAGCCTTTCTTCCGATACGGTTTTGTTTTTTTGTTTGGTGGGGTGGTTTTTTTTTATATCTCACTGCTCTTTGGGGGGTGGCCATGGCTGGGCCCGCCCCGCGGGGGCCCCGCCACTGCCCGGGCCGGTCAGGACGGTGTCGCCGTCGGCACCGTCGCGCCGGGGGCCTGGTCGGATCTGGATTCCGATCCTGACCGACGGGCGGCCCCGACGTGGTGGAAGAGCAGGTTGAGCAGGACGGCCATCACGCAGCCGGCGGATATCCCCGAGTGCATCAGGGTCCGGACGGCCTCCGGGAAGGAGTCGTAGAAGTTCGGCACGGCGATCGGGATGATGCCGACACCGAGCGAGACCGACACCAGGATGGTGTTGGCGCTGGACTCCATGCCGGCCTCCGCGAGGGTGCGGATCCCGCTCGCCGCTACCGTGCCGAAGAGCACGATCCCGGCGCCGCCGAGGACGGGCTGCGGCACCAGGGAGACGACCGATCCGAGCACAGGGAAGAGCCCGAGCAGGATCAGGATGCCTCCGCCGGCCGCGACCACGAAGCGGCTGCGGATCTTCGTCAGCGCCACCAGGCCGATGTTCTGGGCGAAGGCGCTGGCGGCGAAGCCGTTGAAGACGGGGCTGAGCGCGGTGGCCAGTCCGTCGGCCCGCAGGCCGGCGGCGAGCGCGGGTTCGTCGGCCTCGCGCTCGACGATCTTGCCGAGGGCGAGCATGTCGGCGGTGGACTCGGTCATCGAGACCACCATGACGATGCACATCGAGACGATCGCGGCGGCGTCGAACGCGGGCGCGCCGAAGTGGAACGGGGACGGGAGCGCGAAGACCTCCGCGTCCCGGACCGCGCCGAAGTCGGCCAGCCCCAGCGGGAAGGCGATCAGGGTGCCGAACGCCAGACCGACGAGCAGGGACAGCTGCTGCCAGAAGCCGCGCAGCAGCCGGTTGCAGAGCACCACCGCGGCGAGGGTGATCGCGGCGAGGCCGATGGCCCGCATGGAGCCGTACCCGGGGGCGCCCGGCGAGCCGCCGCGCGCCCAGTTCACCGCCACCGGGAGCAGGGACACCCCGATGAGGGTGATCACGGTGCCCTGGACGACCGGGGGGAAGAACCGGATGAGCTTGCAGAAGTACGGCGCCGCGAGGAAGCACAGGGCCCCCGCGACGATCACCGCTCCGAAGATCACCGGGAGGGCGTCCTTCGGTCCGTGTTCTTTGGCGATGGCGATCATGGGCGCGACGCCCGCGAACGACACGCCGTTCACGAACGGCAGTCGCGCGCCGATCCTCCAGATGCCGAGGGTCTGGAGCAGGGTGGCCAGCCCGGCGGTGAACAGGCTGGCCGAGATGAGCAGGGCGAGGTCGGCGGCGGAGAGTCCGACGCCGGCGCCGACGATGAGCGGGGGTGCGACGACCCCCGCGTACATCGCGGCGACGTGTTGGAGCCCGGTGGAGAACAGCTTCACCGGGGGCAGCACCTCGTCCACGGGGTGGGTACCGGGGTGGGTACCGGGGTGGGTTCCGGGCCCGGACGGCTTGCCGGGGAGGCGGGTTGAGGCGCCGTTCGGGCCTGGGGTTCTTGCTGGGGTGGAACCGCCGTCGTTACTGCTGGTGTTGCTGGGTGCCATGTCGAGCCCCTCTTGTGCCCGTGGCTCCCGGCGCGCCCGTGGCGCTGGAGACCCCCGAGGGCGGGACGGCGGAGCAAGGATCCCTCGGGACGCTTCTCCAGTGCCCCGGGCCGGCCGCCGCGAGGCAGACACGAACTCCGGTAGGTGGGGGTGGAGAAACAGGTGGTACGGGTGGTGCGGGTGATGCGTTCCGTCCGGACTCGACCGGCCCGTGCGGACCGGAGGTGCGGCGACTCCGGGCGGAGTCCGTGGGGTGGGCCGGGTGGAGCGGGGGTGGAGCAGGGGTGGAGCAGGGTGGAGCGGGTGGCGCGGTGGGGGGAGGTCAGACCACCGGGATGACCGGTACGACGCCCTCGCGGTGCACGGTGCCCTCGATCAGCCCGTACATGCGGTCCGCGGCGTAGTAGACCTCGTTCTCGTTCTTCAGCCCGAAGGGCTCCAGGTCGACCAGGAAGTGGTGCTTGTTGGGCAGTTCGAGACGCACCTCGTCGACCTCGGCGCGGTTGTTGAGCACCCGGGTGCCCATCGAGTGCAGGGTCTGCTGCAGCGAGTAGGAGTAGGTCTCGGCGAACGCCTCCAGCATGTGCCGCTTCACGTGGGTGTAGGAGCGGTTCCAGTTGGGCTGGGCCTCGCCGTCGCGCCCGCTGTAGCCGTACTTCCAGCGGGCGGTGACCTGGGTGGCGAGGATGCGGTCGTACGCTTCCTGGAGGGTGGTGTACTTGTCCTTGATGTAGCCCCAGAACTCCGAGTTGGTGGAGTTCATCACGATCAGGTCCTTCAGGCCGGAGATGACCTGGACCTTCTCGCCGTCGTAGACGACCTCGGTGGTGCGGGTCTCCTGGCCGTTGCGGACGAAGGAGTGGCCGACCTCCTCCGAGCCGATGAAGCGGGCCGAGCTGTCCGGCGTCTTGATCCGGTCCCAGGCGTACTCCTCGATCCGGATCCGGGCGCTGTGCACGACGCCGCGCTCGGTGTCGTCGACGAAGTGCCGGGCCAGCAGGATGCCGAAGGCCTCGGCCGAGTCGATGCCGTACTCCTTGGCGAAGGCGTAGACGGTGTTCTTGGTGGTGTCGGTGGGGAGGCAGTTGGCGTTGGACCCGGTGAGGTGGACGTCCTCGAACTCGCCCTGGAGGGAGACCGAGACGTTCAGGTCCTTGATCTCGTGCCGGGTGGAGTCGCGGTAGACCCGGACGATGCGGTTCTCCGCCTTGCCGTACTGGTTCTGACCGAGCACGTGGGCCATGACAGGCTCCTAAGCTTCAAGGTCGGTCTACTAGCTTCCGCGGTAGACCGAGTATCCGAACGGGTTCAGCAGCAGCGGCACGTGGTAGTGGTGCTGCGCGGGCGCGACCGTGAAGACGATCGAGACCTCGGGGAAGAACGGCGGCTCCTCGGACTTGCGCGCGTAGTACGCGGCGGTGTCGAAGAGCAGCCGGACGACCGAGCCCGCCTCCACGGCCGGCAGGTCCTTGACCCGGCCGTCGGAGTCCGTGGCGGAGGTGCCGAGCACCTGCCAGCCACCCTCGGTGTGCAGTGCGAGCTCGACCGGGACGCCTTCGGCCGGGCGGCCGAGGCTGGTGTCGAGCACGTGGGTGGAGATGCCAGTCATGGGTGAAGTGACCTTACTGATGGCAGGTGTGATGGTGCGTAAGACAGAAGCCAAGGGCGACGCACGGACGGCTCCGGGCCGCCACCGAACATCCTTGACGGTACGTCAGGAAGCGTCGAGGAGGCGGTTGAGCCGGATGTCGTTGATCTTGCGCAGCTCACCCCGGACGATCTCCGTCTCGGTGGCGGGATCGTTGGGGTGGCGCTCGCGCAGGGCGGCGAGCATGGTGGCCGCGGTGCGGCCGGTCGCGCAGATCAGGAACACGTGGCCGAACTTGGCCTCGTAGGCGGCGTTGGCCTCGTGCAGTTCGTCGAGGACCGCTTGGTCCACGCCCTGGATGCCGGCCTGTTCGCGCTCGGAAGTGGAGTCACCCGCCTTGGGCTGTCCGATCCGGGCGTGTCCGGCCATCGCGTCGCGCAGGTCCGCGTCGGTCAGCTCCGCCATCGCCGCCGCGTTGGCGGCGAGCAGGGCCTCGCGGCTGGACCAGGGCTTGGCCTCCGCGACGGCGGCGGCCCAACGGGGGCTGGAGCATACCTCCAGCAGGATCCCTTCGAGCTCCGCGGCATCGGCCGCGGCCAGGGCCTCAAGGGCGTGGGGGTGGTTGGTCACGGGTGGACCTCCTGAAGAGTGGTGCCACCCGGAAAAGCTAGATCGGCCCCACCCTGCCGTCAACAGTTTGTTGAACGGTTGGTGGTTACGTTTTGAACCGGCCCCCGGTGCGGGGCCTTTTCGTGTGCGATTCGCCAAGTGTGCCCCGCCGTGGCCGATCCAGACTTCTCGGCACCGGCGGGGTCACCCGTCCGGCGGACCGCCCGGGGTGGTCCGGGCTGCTCAGGAGGGCTTCGAGCCGTCCTGGCGGTTCAGGTAGTTGTACACGGTGAAGCGGCTGACGCCGAGGGCCGAGGCGACCGTCTCGACCCCGTGGCGGACGGTGAAGGCGCCGCGCTCCTCCAGGAGGGCGACGACCCGCTGCTTCTCCCAGCGGTCCAGCTCGGCCAGCGGGCGGCCGTCGAACTGCCGGGTCATCTCGGCCAGCAGTCGGTCCAGCGCACTGCTCAGGTGCGGCAGCCGGACGGCCAGGGCCGGGGCGCCCTCCCACTCCAGGACGACGTCCTCGGCCTTCGCCTCGTCCAGCGGGACGGGCGTGGCGCCGACGGCAGCCAGCAGCGGCTTGACCGCCGCCGCCAGCGGGTGTTCCACGTGCTGCTCGGTCACGGCGTACCGCCCTCCTCGTCCAGCAGGCTGACCTGGACGGAGATCCGGGTCGCCCCGGCGTCCAGGGTCTGCCGGAGCAGTCGGGTCACCGCGGCGAGGACCTGCTCGGCCTCGCCCTCGGCGCCGGTCCCGAAGGGGCCGACCGACACGTCCAGGCCGGCCTCGTCGACGACCTTGCGGGCCGCCGCGGCGTGCTCCGGGAACGTGTCCAGTTCGAACGGTTCTGTCGTGAACTCCACCATCAATCGCACGTGCTCACTGTATCGAGCGGAGATGGGCGGGGGGCAGGGGCTGGGCGATCGAACAGCCGCGGGCGCTGGTGGCGGGCCCCGCCGGGCGACTTCAACAAAATGTTGCGGCAGCCTTGACACCCCCTCGCCGGGCCGGAGATGCTTCCACCACACAGAATCCCTCTTCCGGATCGTGGAAGTTGCGGATGAAGGAAGAGAGAGTGAGAGGTGATGGACGTGACGGCGGCTGCCAAGCACGGCTTCACGGTCAACCTGTCGATCCTGTTCGGCGAACTCCCGTTGCTGGAGCGCCCCGCGGCCGCGGCCGCGGCCGGCTTCACGGCCGCGGAGCTCTGGTGGCCCTTCGGCACCGAGCACAACCCGGGCCGGGCGGAACTGGACGCGCTGCGCAAGGCGTTCGGCGACGCGGGCGTCCGGCTCACCGGCCTCAACTTCCTGGACGACCTGAGCCAGGGCGCCCGGGGCACCGTCTCGGTCCCGTCCGAGCGGGACCGGTTCCGCGCCAACGTCCCGGTCGCCGCGGAACTCGCCGCCTCGCTCGGCGCCACCGCGCTCAACGCGCTGTACGGCAACCGGATCGAGGGCGTCGACCCGGCCGAGCAGGACGCGCTCGCGCTGGAGAACCTGGTGCTCGCCGCCGAGGCGGCGCACGGGACCGGCGCGATCCTGCTGATCGAGGCCCTCAACAAGGCCGAGTCGCCGGACTACCCGCTGGTCTCCGCGGCGGCCGCGGTCGAGGTGGTCGACAAGGTCAACGCCGCCACCGGCCTGGGGAACGCCAAGTTCCTCTGCGACCTCTACCACCTGGCCAGGAACGGCGAGGACCTGGCGGCGGTCATCGACACCAAGGCCGACCGGATCGGCCACGTGCAGATCGCCGACAACCCGGGCCGCAACGAGCCCGGCACCGGCGAGCTGGACTTCGAGGACCTGTTCGCCCGGCTCAGTGCCGCGGGCTACACCGGCTCGGTCGGCCTGGAGTACCGCCCCTCCACCGGCGTCAGCGCCGACAGCTTCGGCTGGCTGCCGCGTGAGCTGCGCGCGGCCCGGTAGCCCCGGCAACGCGACGCAACGCGGCGTCCCGAGGCCGCCGGCAAGCCACCCTCCCACCCGTACACGTAAGGAACCCGACGCGATGAGCGCCTCCCGCAAGATTGCCTTCGTCGGCCTCGGCATCATGGGCAAGCCCATGGCCGTCAACCTGGTCAAGGCCGGCCACCACGTGACCGGCTTCGACCTCTCCCAGGCCTCGATCGACACCGTGGTCGCGGCCGGCGGCCACGGCGCCGCCAGCATCGCGGACGCGGTGAAGGACGCCGAGGTCGTCATCACCATGGTCCCGGCCGACCCGCACGTCGAGGCGGTCATCCTCGGCGAGGGCGGCGTCCTGGAGAACGTCGGTGCGGGCACCCTGGTGATCGACATGTCCTCGATCACCCCGCAGACCTCCATCAAGGTCGGCAAGGCCGCCCGTGAGAAGGACGTGCGCACCCTGGACGCCCCGGTCTCCGGTGGCGAGGCCGGCGCCGTCGAGGCGGTGCTGTCGATCATGGTCGGTGGCGAGGCGGCGGACTTCGCCGAGGCCAAGCCGCTGTTCGACGCGCTGGGCACCACGGTCGTCCACGTCGGCCCGGACGGTGCCGGCCAGACCGTCAAGGCCGCCAACCAGCTGATCGTCGCGGTCAACATCCAGGTGCTCGCCGAGGCCGTGGTGTTCCTGGAGAACGCCGGCGTCGACCTCGGCGCCGCGCTGGACGTGCTCGGCGGAGGCCTGGCCGGCTCCACCGTGCTCAACCGCAAGAAGGCGAACATGCTGAACCGCGAGTTCGCCCCCGGCTTCCGGATCGACCTGCACCACAAGGACATGGGCATCGTCACCGACGCCGCCCGCGCCGTGGGCGCCGCGCTGCCGGTCGGCGCCGTGGTTGCCCAGCTGGTCGCGTCCGCCCGGGCCAACGGCGACGGCTCGCTCGACCACTCGGCGCTCCTGCGTGGCGTCGAGCGGCTCTCCGGCCGCGAGGTCAAGTGACCCGCCGGGTCATGTGATCCGAGAGATCGAGTGATCCGAGAGGTCACCTGACCCGCGAGGCCGGGTGACCGAACGGGGCCCGGCGCCCCGAAAGACTCCTCCTGGTGGCGTGTACCTGATCCGGTCGTGCCCGCGCCGCCAGGAGGCCGGACCCGACCGGCGTGCGGGCAGGGGCTCATCCGCCCGCCCGCCGGTCGACCCAAGCCGGTGACGCGCACACCCTCCCCCGGGGGCACTTCGGTCGTGCCTGCTGCGTGTCGCCTGGCCCCCTCCCCGCCGAGGGGAGCCCCTCGTACGTCGGAAGCGGGACGAGGGGAACGGCGGGGAGGGGGTCGCACCACCTCCCGCGGTCCGGGCCACACCACTCGCGCGGGGGTCGCGCCTCCCGGGCCACCGGACACATGCTTGTCGAACCACCGCCAGACCCCGTACGGAAGTGAGGACCACCGATGCCCCCCACCCCCCACCAGGGTCACGTGGTCGTAGCGCCGGACAAGTTCAAGGGCACCCTGGAGGGTGCCGAGGTCGCCGCCCGGATCGCCGTCGGAATCCGGCGCGCCGCGCCCGGCACCGAGGTGCGCGAACTACCCGTCGCCGACGGCGGCGAGGGCACCCTGACCGCGGCGCTCGCGGCCGGCTTCGACCGCGTCCCGGCCAAGGTGGCCGGTCCGACCGGGCTGCCGGTGGACGCCGCGCTCGCCGTCCGCGGCGACACCGCCGTGGTCGAGCTGGCCCAGGCCTCCGGCCTCGCGCGGCTGCCCGGCGGCCGGACCGCCCCGCTCGCGGCCGGCTCCTACGGCGTCGGCCAGTTGATCGGTCGGGCGGTGTCCATGGGCGCCAAGCGGATCGTCCTGGGCCTCGGCGGCAGCGCCTGCACGGACGGCGGCGCCGGCATGGTGCAGGCACTCGGGGTCCGCCTTCGGGACGCCGACGACGTCGAACTGCCGCCCGGCGGAGCGGCGTTGCGCCGTCTGGAGCGGATCGAGCTCGGCCCGTCGGCCGAGCTGCTGACCGGCGTCGAGGTCGTGGTCGCCTGCGACGTGGACAACCCGCTGCTCGGCCCGCGCGGCGCCACCGCCGTGTACGGCCCGCAGAAGGGCGCCGACGGGAACGACCTGGTGGTCCTGGAGGAGGGGCTGACCCGGTTCGCCGACCAGGTCGCCGCGGTGACCGGACGGGACGTGCGGCAGGCCCCCGGCGCCGGGGCCGCGGGCGGGGTGGGCTTCGCCGCCCTCGCCCTGCTCGGTGCCACCATGCGACCCGGTATCGAGCTGCTGCTCGAGCTGCTGGGTTTCGACGAGGCCGTGCGGGGGGCACGCCTCGTCGTCACCGGCGAGGGCTGCCTGGACGCACAGACGCTCCACGGCAAGGCCCCCGCCGGAGTCGCCGCGGCGGCTGCTCGGGCGGGGGTTCGGGTGGCCGCCGTGGCCGGTCGGCTGGAGCTGTCCGAGCCCGAGTGGCGGGCGGCCGGCTTCACCGCCGCGATCGCGCTCACCGACCTGGCCGAACAGCCGGGGGACAGCATGACCAGGGCCGGTGAGCTGGCCGAGCTGGCGGGGGAGCGGTTGGCCGGAGCGCTCCTGCAGGCCTGATCCCTCGTACGTTCCTCCATTGACGTTTTGTTGAAGGCGGGCCTAGGCTCCCGGCAATCCTTCGGTTCCCACCCACTCCGACCAGCCGGCGAGCGCCTCCCCGGGCCGTGTGGTCCGGTGAGCTCCCGCGTACCCAAATCCGCCCAGTTCCAGGTTTCGGAGGTTCCCATGCCGTTCAGCCAGCCAGCGGTGATCCGCTCCCGCCGGGCCGTGCTGCCCGCCGGAGAGCGCCCCGCGGACGTGCTGGTCCGGGACGGGAGGATCGAGCAGGTCGCCGCCCACGGATCGCTGGTGGTCGGCGACAGCGAGCTCGTCGACCTCGGTGACACCGCCCTGCTGCCCGGCCTGGTCGACACCCACGTGCACGTCAACGAACCCGGCCGCACCGAGTGGGAGGGCTTCGCCACCGCCACCCGGGCCGCCGCGGCCGGCGGCGTCACCACGATCATCGACATGCCGCTCAACTCGATCCCGCCCACCACCACGGTCGACGGGCTGGCCGTCAAGCGGAAGACCGCCGAGGGCCAGGCCTGGGTCGACCTCGGCTTCTGGGGCGGGGCCGTCCCCGGCAACGTCGCCGACCTCGAACCCCTGCACCGCGCAGGCGTGTTCGGCTTCAAGAGCTTCCTCGCCCCGTCCGGCGTCGACGAGTTCCCGCACGTAGAGGCCGCCGCCCTGGAGGCCGCCCTGGCCGAGCAGGCCCGGATCGGGGCGCTGGCGATCATCCACGCCGAGGACCCGGCCGTGCTCGCCGCCGCACCGCAGCAACCGGGCGTGCACTACCGGGACTTCCTCGCCTCCCGCCCGTCCGGCGCGGAGACCGCGGCGGTCGCCCACCTGCTCCGCACGGCGCGGCGCACCGGCGCCCGGGTGCACATCCTGCACGTCTCCTCGGCCGCCGTGCTGCCGCTGCTGCGCCGGGCACGCGAGGACGGCGTACGGGTGACCGCGGAGACCTGCCCGCACTACCTGACCCTCGCCGCCGAGCAGGTGCCGGACGGCGACACCGCCTTCAAGTGCTGCCCGCCGATCCGCGACGAGGCCAACCGGGACGCGCTCTGGCAGGCCCTGGCCGACGGCGAGTTCATCGCCGTCGTCTCCGACCACTCGCCGTCCACCCCCGACCTCAAGCTGCTGCCCGAGTACGGCGGCAGTGGTGACTTCGCGGCCGCCTGGGGCGGCATCGCCTCGCTGCAGCTGGGCCTGCCCGCCGTCTGGACCGAGGCCCGCCGCCGTGGCCACACCCTGGCCGACGTGGTGCGCTGGATGTCCGCCGGACCGGCCGAACTGGTCGGGCTCAGCGGCACCAAGGGCGCCATCGAGGCGGGCCGCGACGCCGATCTGGTGGCCTTCGATCCCGACGGCGAATTCTCCGTCCACGCCGGTGAGTTGCACCACCGCAACCCGGTGACCCCGTACGCGGGACGGACGTTGACCGGCGCCGTCCGCACCACCTGGCTGCGCGGCCGCGCGGTGGACACCGGCGCCGAGCCCTTCGGCCGCCAGCTCACCCGGCCCGCCGACTCCCGTCCCGACAACGCCTCCTGAGCCGGAGCCGCTTCCCGGGCCGAAGGGCCGAAGGGCCGGAGCGGCCTCCGTGCCGACACCGCTTCAGAACCGACACGTCTTCCGAGGAGAGTCAGTGACCACTGCCGACACCCCGAGCGCTCCCTTCACCGAGCTGGTCAACCTGGCCTCCCGCCTGCTCGGCGCGGGCGTCGTCGCCACGAACGAGGACACCTTCGCGGACGCCGAGAACCTGCTGGTGGCCAAGCCCGCCGAGTTCCGCCCGCACACCTTCGGCCACAAGGGCCAGATCATGGACGGCTGGGAGTCCAAGCGCCGCCGCGGCGTCTCCGCCGAGCAGCCGCACCCCACCGACCAGGACCACGACTGGACGATCGTGCGGCTCGGCGTCGGCGGAGTGATCCGCGGCGTGATCGTCGACACCGCCCACTTCACCGGCAACTACCCGGAGAGCGCCTCGGTCGAGGCCGCCTCCGTACCCGGCCACCCCTCGCCCGAGGAGCTGCGGAACGCGGAGTGGACCGTCATCGTGCCGCGCACCCCGCTCCGGGGCGACACCGCCCACGAGTTCGCCGTCCAGGACGACGCCCGCTACACCCACGTGCGGCTCAGCATCTTCCCGGACGGCGGCGTCGCCCGGCTGCGGGTGCACGGCGAGGTGCTGCCCGACCCGCGGGAACTGGACGGCCTCACCTTCGACCTGGCCGCCCAGGAGTACGGCGGCGTGGCCGAGGCGGCGTCCGACCGCTACTTCTCCTCCCCGCACAACCTGAACGCTCCCGGTCGCGCCTCCGTCATGGGCGAGGGCTGGGAGACCCGGCGTCGGCGCGACAAGGCCAACGACTGGGTGCAGATCGCCCTGGCCGGGGGCGGCGAGGTCCTGGCCGCCGAGGTGGACACCACCCACTTCGTCGCCAACGCCCCCGGCTGGGCCGACCTGATCGGCTTCGACGCCTCGACCGGGCAGGCTGCGACTTCACAGACACCGGCCGAGGGCGAATGGTTCGAGATCCTGCCCCGTACCCGCCTGCAGCCCGACACCCGGCACCGCTTCCGGCTCGACGTCGGCCGCCCGGTGACCCACGTGCGGATCAACGTCTACCCGGACGGCGGGCTCGCCCGCCTCCGGCTCATCGGCCGCCTCACCGAGGCCGGCCGCGCGGCCCTCGCGCTGCGCTGGTTCAACGCCGTCCCGGCCGCCGAGGCCGCGGCCGCCCTCGCCGCCGCCGGGCTGACCGCCGAGGAGGCCGACGCGCTGGCCGCCGCCCGACCGCTGGCGGACCCGGCCGAGGCCACCGCCGCGGCCGCCGGCCTCCAGCCGGGCGACGGCCCGGACGGCGAGCACTCCGCCCGCCGCCGCTCGGCGCTGTGGCGCCTGCTGGGCGTCTAGGGCGTGCCCCCCGGGTCACGCCGGGCGGTCGCCGCCGGGGCACGCACCTCGACGGCTTCTCGTCAGTCGCCCATGGCCCCCAGCCTCCGGCCGGGAGGTGCCCCCACCGCACGGACTCCCTCCTCGGCGCCGCCGATGCACGCATCCCGACGGCGCCCGCCGATCCGACGTGATCCGAAAGACACGCCCCAGGGCCTGTCCCCCGGGTCGGGGCCCGCGCCCGCTCCACCTCTCCACGCACCGCCTTATCGACACCTGAAGGACCCTCCATGTCCAAGATCCTGACCACGGAGTCCGGCGCCCCGGTCGCCGACAACCAGAACTCGGCCTCGGCCGGCGAGTACGGCCCGCTGCTGCTCCAGGACCAGCACCTGCTGGAGAAGCTGGCCCGGTTCAACCGCGAGCGCATCCCGGAGCGCGTGGTGCACGCCCGCGGCTCCGGCGCGTACGGCTACTTCGAGGTCACCGACGAGGTGTCGAAGTACACCCGGGCGGCCTTCCTGTCCGAGGTCGGCAAGCGCACCGAACTCTTCCTGCGCTTCTCCACCGTGGCGGGCAACCTGGGCGCCGGCGACGCGGTGCGCGACCCGCGCGGCTTCGCGGTGAAGTTCTACACCGAGGAGGGCAACTACGACCTCGTCGGCAACAACACCCCGGTGTTCTTCATCAAGGACCCGATCAAGTTCCCCGACTTCATCCACTCGCAGAAGCGCGACCCGTACACCGGCGTGCAGGAGGCGGACAGCGTCTGGGACTTCTGGGCCCACTCGCCGGCCTCGACCCACCAGATCACCTGGCTCTTCGGCGACCGTGGCATCCCGGCCTCGTACCGCCACATGAACGGCTACGGCTCGCACACCTACCAGTGGGTCAACGCCGAGGGCGAGGCCTACTGGGTGAAGTACCACTTCAAGACCAACCAGGGCATCCGCTGCCTGGACGGCGACCAGGCCGCCGAGGTCCTCGGTGCCGACGCCGACTCGCACCAGCGCGACCTCCACCAGGCCATCGAGCGCGGGGTGTTCCCGTCCTGGACCCTCTACGTCCAGCTGATGCCGGTCGCCGAGGCCGCGGACTACCGCTTCAACCCCTTCGACCTCACCAAGGTGTGGCCGCACGCCGACTACCCGTTGGTCAAGGTCGGCCGCCTGGTGCTCAACCGGAACCCGGAGAACGTCTTCGCCGACGTCGAGCAGTCCGCGTTCTCGCCGAACAACTTCGTGCCCGGCATCGGTCCGTCCCCGGACAAGATGCTCCAGGGCCGCCTGTTCGCCTACGCCGACGCCCAGCGCTACCGCCTGGGCGTCAACCACACCCAGCTGCCGGTGAACGCCCCGCGTGCCACCGAGGCCAACAACTACGGGCGCGACGGCTACCACGCGCTCAACCCGGCCGGCCGCGGCAAGAACTACGAGCCCAACTCGTACGGCGGCCCGGCCCAGACCGACGACGCGCTCGCCGCGCCGCTCAAGCTCGGCGGCCACACCGGCACCTACACCACGCCGGCCCACACCAAGGACGACGACTTCTTCCAGGCCGGCGAGCTCTACCGGCTGATGTCGGAGGGCGAGAAGACCCGCCTGATCAACAACATCGCGGGCTTCCTCTCGCAGGTCACCCGGGACGACGTGGTCGAGAAGAACCTCGCCCACTTCCACGCCGCCGACGAGGAGTACGGCGCCCGGCTCGAAGCGGCCGTCGCCGAGCTACGCGCGGGTGACGAGGGCTGACGCCCCGAAGCCTCCGCCGGGCGACCTGTCCGCACCCTCAGGGCCGCCGGGGCCCGCACCCCGGCGGCCGTACGGCGGGCCCCTCCCCCTGGGCAGTGGGGGAGGGGCCCGCCGGGCGTCGCGGGGGCGCGGGGCGGGCGGGTCGGTGCGCCGTCCGCGCGGCCCCGGGGCGCGGGCGGCGCGGGTCGGTGCGCCCCCTTCTACCAGGCGACCGGCGGTTGCTCCACGGAATGTTCACGGATATTCACGGACGGCAGTCGACCGGGCCCAGGGGTGGATAGGCTGGAGACCGCCCGCGGTCGCTCCGTGGGGGGACATCGGAAGGGGACGACATGTCGACACCAGCCCCGGGTCGTCACGCCGCGCTGGACCAGGGCCCGACGGGCCCGTTCACCTCCCTGCAGCACGCCCTCAGACTGCTGGAGGCCGTCGACCGGCACCCCGACGGCGCCACCCTGGTCGCCCTCGCGCGGGAGACCTCGCTGGGCCTGCCGACCGTCCGGCGGCTCGCGGAGATCCTGGAGATCGAGGGCTACCTCCAGTGCCAGGACGGCGGTTGGGTGCTCGGTGGCACCTTCGCCCTGCTCGGGCAGCACAACCGCGAGCAGCTCGTCAAGGCCCGGCTGAACCGCAAACTCGCCGAACTCCGGGACGAGTTGGGTGCTGCGGTGTACTTCGGCCGCTACCACGACGGGGAGTTGACGGTCGAGGCGGTCTCGGCGGCCGACTACGCGCCCGCCGTGCAGGAATGGGTGGACTTCCGGGCCACCGCGCACGCCAGCGCGATCGGCAAGTGCCTGCTCAGCCAGCTCGACGCGGACGGCCGGCGGGACCACCTCTCCCGGCACCCGGTCGCCCGGCTCACCTCCCGCACGGTCACGGACACCGACCAGCTGATGCACCGGCTGGAGCGCCAGCCCGCCACGGTGCCGGTGCTGGACATCCAGGAGTACGCGCTCGGCACGGTCTGCGCGGCGGTGCCGATCTCGGCGGGCAGCACGGTCGGCTGCCTGGCCACCTCGATGCCGGTGGGCAACATCCACAAGCTGAAGGCCGCCGCCGAGCTGCTGGCGGCCCGGGCGGCGCCGCTGATGCTGGCGATGGCGGTCTGAGGGGGCGGCGAGCCCCGACGGTGCGAGACCGAGGCCGCTCCTGACGGGCCCCGCCGGACGTGTCGCGTCCGGCGGGGCCCGGATGCTTTCCGGGGGGCGTTCCGGGGGCCGGAGCCCCCTGCGGGCGCGGCACTATTAGACTCGATGTCGATAAGAGTGGTCCAAACCCTTGTCGTGGTCTCTACCGGCGAGTACGTTTCCCGGAGTCGAGCCGCCGCCGCCAGGTCAGGAGGGCCTGCCATGCCCCGCTCCGCTCCCGTCCCAGCCCTCGCCGCCCCCGCCGCGCGCGTCCACCAGAGCCTCGTCCTGGAGCCCCGGGACGTCCGCTTCGACTGGGCCCGGCTGCCGCTGCACTGGATTCCGGACGAGCCGATGGCCACCCACGTGATCAACGTGCTGCACCTGCTGCTGCCCGAGGGCGAGCGCTGGTTCGTCAAGGTGTTCAAGGAGGCGCTGCCGCTCGTCCGCGACGAGCAGCTGCGCGAGGAGGTGCTCGGCTTCATCGGACAGGAGGCCATCCACGCCGAGGCCCACCAGGAGGTCCTCGACCACCTGCTCGGCCAGGGGCTCGACCCGCGCCCGTACGTCCGGCAGGCCTCCTGGCTCTTCCGGCGCGTCCTGGGCGACAAGCCAGGCCTGGAGCCCGCCCGGCGGCGGGAGAACATCATCGAGCGGGTCGCCTTCGTCGCGGCGATCGAACACTTCACCGCCTTCCTGGGCGACTGGGCGCTCAACTCCCCGGGTCTGGACCGGGCCAAGGCCGACCCGACGATGCTGGACCTGCTGCGCTGGCACGGCGCCGAGGAGGTCGAGCACCGCAGCGTCGCCTTCGACCTGATGGTCCACCTTGACCCGGGCTACCTGCGGCGGGTCCGCGGGATGGCACTGTCCGGGCCGCTGCTGGTGCACCTGTGGGTGCGCGGGGCCCGCTTCCTGCTCGCCGCCGACCCGGCACTGGAGGGGCGGCTCAAGCCGACCTGGCGGGAGGCGAGCCGGATCGCCAAGCGCGGACTGCTGCCGGACCCGATCCGCTCCATCCGCTCCGGGCTGCGCTACCTGCGGCCGGGCTACCACCCCACCCAGGAAGGGTCCTCCAGCCAGGCGCTGGGCTACCTCGCCACCTCCCCGGCCGCCCGCGCCGCGGCCGCGCGCGGGTGACGGTCGAACAGCTGACAGCTGACAGCTGACAGATCTCAGCGAACGGATGACAGCCGACAGAAGACATCATCTGTTCGCTGAACTCTGAATCACGAAACCTGAATCCCGTCCGCCGCCGCCCGCCCGCCCGCCTCTCCCACCCAAGGACCCCGCCGGATGGACCTGTCCACCCCACCCCCCGACCTCTACGGCCGCCCTCGCGCCGACACCTTCATCCGCCGCCTCACCGTCTTCGGCGACCGCTACTCCCCGGCCCTCGGCGGCCCCCTGCTGCGCCGCAACCCCCGCCGCCCGCTCAGCCGCGCCACGCCGCGGCTGCAGCTGGTCGTCGTCGCCCGCCGCCAACTGGTGTCCGACGTGATCGAGTTGACCTTCTCCGATCCCTCCGGCGGCCCGCTGCCGCCCTGGCAGCCCGGCGCCCACCTGCGCCTCGCCCTGCCCTCCGGCCGCGAGCGCCACTACTCGCTCTGCGGCGACCCGGCCGACCGCCTCCGCTACCGGATCGCCGTTCGCCAACTGCCCGGGGGCGGCGGCGGGTCGGTCGAGGTCCACGACGCCCTGCACCCGGGCGCCCGGCTCACCGCCCGCCGCCCGCGCAACGGCTTCGCCTTCTGCGCCGAGCCCGCCGTCCTCCTGCTCGCCGGAGGCATCGGCATCACCCCGCTCCTCCCGATGGCCGGCGAGGCGCAGCGCCACGGGCTGGACTGGCGTCTGGTCCACGTCGGCCGCAGCGCCGACACCCTCCCGTACGCGGACGAGCTGCGCGCCCTCGATCCGCACCGCGTCGTGCTGCGCACCGACGACGAGCACGGCGGCGTCCCCACCGGCGCGGAGCTGCTCGCCCACGCCCCGCGCGGCGCCGCCGTCTACTGCTGCGGCCCGGCCCCGATGCTCGCCGCCGTCCAGCGGGCCCTGGACGGATCCCCGGCCGCCGCCCTGCACTTCGAGCGCTTCGGCGCCGCCCCGATCACCGACGGCGAGCCCTTCGCCGTCCGGCTGGGCGCCGACGGCCGGGCCCTGGACGTCCCCGCCGACCGCTCAGCCCTGGACGTGCTGCGCGAGGCCCGCCCGGACCTCCCGTACTCCTGCCACCAGGGCTTCTGCGGCACCTGCGAGGTGCGCCTGCTGGCCGGTCGGCCCGACCACCGGGACCGCCGCCTCACCCCCGAGCAGCGCGCCGCCGGCGCCCTGCTGCCCTGCGTCTCCCGGGCCGCCGAGGGTGAGACCCTCGTGCTCGACCTCTAGTAGTACTTCGTTAGGTCGGGGCGGGCTGTCTAGCGCGGCTTGTGGATCTTCTTGTGGGAAGCGGGCGTTGGCAGGTGCGGCAAATACCGGT
>NZ_JBHWDU010000126.1:0-16233 GCF_042734825.1 Kitasatospora sp. NPDC059648
TCGCCGGGCGGGGATGAGTCCGTTGCCGACCGGGC
The DNA here is from genome assembly GCF_042734825.1 of Kitasatospora sp. NPDC059648. Classification (NCBI taxonomy): domain Bacteria; kingdom Bacillati; phylum Actinomycetota; class Actinomycetes; order Kitasatosporales; family Streptomycetaceae; genus Kitasatospora; species Kitasatospora sp. NPDC059648. The sequence goes on from NZ_JBHWDU010000126.1 coordinate 36, forward strand.
GCGGTCTCGAACTCCTGGACGTCGTGCTGGCGGCCGGCCTGCCCGTCGCCTCCCCGATGGGACTGGAGCCGGAGCGGATCCGGGCCGGCGACGGACCGGACTTCGCGATCCTGCGCAAGCTCGTCCGGACGCCGGTGCGGCGCGCGGCCCGGGCCGGTGCGGGTACGGTCGGCGGCCCGGTGTCGCTGGCGGACCAGCTGGCCGGCCGTCCGGCGGCCGAGCAGCTGGAGCACCTGCTCGACCTGGTGGCGTCGAACGTCGCCGAGGTCCTGCGGCACACGGGCGCGGGCGCGATCGACCCCGAGCGGAGCTTCAAGGAACTGGGCTTCGACTCGCTGACCGCGGTCGAGCTGCGCAACCGGCTCAACACCCTCACCGGACTGCGCCTGCCCGCGACCCTGGTCTTCGACTACCCCACCCCGTCCGACCTGGCGCAGTACCTGCTCGCCGAGGTCGGTGGCGCCGCCGAGCCCGCCGTCGCGCCCGTCGGCTCGGTGCTGTCGGAGCTGGACCGGCTGGAGTCCGCGATCGCCGGTGCCTCGCCCGAGGGCGAGGAGGCCGCGCGGATCACGAACCGGCTGCAGGCGGTCCTGGCCAGGTGGAACGAGATCCAGAGCACGGTCCTCGGGGCCGAGCACGGGAACGACGACCTCGAGTCGGCCACGGCCGACGAGATCCTGGACATCATCCAGCGGGAGTTCGGCGGGGCGTAGTGCCATGGCGACCCGGACGGCCACGCGCCGTCCGGGCCGCCGTTCTGTTCTCAGCGGACGGACGGGCCGAACACGGGCCCGTCCGCCAAGGATTGACTTTCGATAGGTGATGCGGAAATGGCGCAAGACGTGAAGCTGCTGGAAAACCTCAAGTTCGTGACCGCGGAGCTGCGCCGAACTCGCAATCGCCTGATCGAGGTCGAGGAGGCCGGGCGGGAGCCGATCGCGATCGTCGGCATGGCCTGCCGCTTTCCGGGCGGGGTGACCTCGCCGGAGGAGCTGTGGCAGCTGGTGGCGGGCGGCGGCGACGCGATCGCCGACTTCCCGCAGGGGCGCGGCTGGGACCTGGAAGGGCTCTACGACCCGGACCCCGACCGGGCCGGCACCACCTACGTCCACCAGGGTGGCTTCCTCAAGGACGTCGAAGCCTTCGACCCGGCCTTCTTCGGCATCTCGCCGCGCGAGGCCGTCGCCATGGACCCGCAGCAGCGGCTCGCGCTGGAGGTCTCGTGGGAGGCGCTGGAGCGGGCGGGCATCGACCCGGCCTCGCTCAAGGGCAGCGCGACCGGGGTGTACCTCGGTGTGATCCACAACGAGTACGGCTGCATCCTCCCGACCGTGCCGGCCGACCTCGAACCGTTCCTCTCGAACGGCAACGTCAACAGCGTGGCCTCCGGCCGCATCTCCTACAGCCTCGGCCTCCAGGGTCCGGCGGTCAGCCTGGACACCGCCTGCTCCTCGTCCCTGGTGACCCTGCACCTGGCCGCGCAGGCGCTGCGGCGCGGCGACTGCACGCTCGCCCTCGCGGGCGGCGTGCAGGTGCAGGCGACCCCGATCTCCTTCACGGACTTCTCCCGTCAGCGCGGCCTCGCCGAGGACGGCCGGATCAAGGCCTTCGCGGAGGCCGCCGACGGCACGATCTGGGGCGAGGGCGTCGGCATGCTGGTGCTGGAGCGGCTCTCCGAGGCGCGCCGCAACGGGCACCGGATCCTCGCCGTCCTGCGGGGATCCGCCGTCAACCAGGACGGTGCCTCCAACGGCCTGACGGCGCCGAACGGCCCGTCCCAGCAGCGTATGGTCCGGCAGGCGCTGGCCGACGCGGGCCTGTCCACGGGGGACGTGGACGTGGTCGAGGCGCACGGCACCGGCACCACGCTGGGCGACCCGATCGAGGCACAGGCGCTGCTGGCCACGTACGGACAGGGCCGTGAGGCGGGCCGGCCGCTGTGGATCGGCTCGATCAAGTCCAACATCGGCCACACCCAGGCCGCCGCCGGTGTCGCCGGTGTGATCAAGATGGTGATGGCGCTGCGCGAGGGCGTCATGCCGCAGACGCTGCACGTGGACCGGCCGTCGACGAAGGTCGACTGGTCGGCGGGCGCGGTCGAGCTGCTGACCGAGAACCGAGACTGGCCGGAGGCTGGGCGTCCGCGCCGGGCCGGTGTGTCCTCGTTCGGCCTGAGCGGCACCAACGCGCACGTGATCCTGGAGCAGGCTCCGGTGGAGGAGCCGGCGGAGGCGGCTGCGGTCACCGTCGACGCTCCGGTGCCGTGGGTGGTGTCGGGCAAGTCCGAGGCGGCACTGCGGGCGCAGGCCGGGCGGCTGGTGGCGTTCGTCGGGGAGCGGCCGGAGCTGTCGCCGGCGGACGTCGGGTACTCGCTGGCGCTGTCGCGGGCCCGGTTCGACCACCGTGCGGTGGTGTCGGGTGCGAGCCGGGACGAGCTGCTGGCGGGCCTCGCCGGCGTGGCGAGCGGCGAGGTTTCCGGCGAGACGGTGGGCCGGGGCAAGCTGGCGTTCCTGTTCACGGGGCAGGGCAGCCAGCGGTCGGGGATGGGCCGGGAGTTGTACGAGGCGTTCCCGGTGTTCGCGGCGGCCTTCGACGAGGTGTGCGATCGCTTCGAACTGCCTTTGAAGGATGTGGTGTTCGAGGCGTCGGAGCTGCTGGACCGGACGGAGTACACGCAGGCGGCGCTGTTCGCGGTCGAGGTGGCGCTGTTCCGTCTGGTGGAGTCGTGGGGTCTGAAGCCGGACTTCCTGGTCGGCCACTCGGTGGGCGAGATCGCTGCCGCCCACGTCGCGGGCGTGCTGTCGCTGGACGATGCGGCCAGGCTCGTCGAGGCGCGTGGGCGTCTGATGCAGGCGCTGCCCACCGGTGGTGCGATGGCGGCGATCGAGGCGACGGAGGCGGAGGTGCTGCCGCTGCTGGCCGGCCGGGAGTCGGAGATCGCCATCGCGGCGGTCAACGGTCCTGTGTCGGTGGTGGTTTCGGGCGACGAGGCAGCGGTGCTGGAGGTGCTGGAGCACTGGAAGGCGCAGGGCCGCCGGGGTCGTCAGCTGCGGGTGAGCCACGCGTTCCACTCGCCGCGGATGGAGCCGATGCTGGCCGAGTTCCGCGCCGTGGCAGCCGAGTTGACCTACAGCGAGCCGACGTTCGCCGTCGTCTCCAACGTCACCGGTGAACTGGCCACCGAGCTGACGTCCCCCGAGTACTGGGTGCGGCACGTCCGCGAGGCGGTGCGCTTCGCCGACGGCATCGCCTACCTGGCGGAGCAGGGCGTCACCAAGTTCCTGGAGCTGGGCCCGGACGGCACGCTGTCCGCCCTCGCGCAGGAGATCACCGAGGGTCACTTCGCCCCGGTCCTGCGCAAGGACCGCCCGGAAGCCCTGTCCTTCACCCAGGCCGTCACCGGCCTGCACGCCCGAGGCGCCGAGCTGGACTGGGAGGCCGTCTTCGCCGGTCGCGGTGCCCAGCGCGTCGACCTGCCCACCTACGCCTTCCAGCACCAGCGCTTCTGGCTGGAGGGCGGCGCCTCCGCCGGCGACGCCGCCGGGCTCGGCCTGGCGGAGAGCGGGCACGCCCTGCTCGGCGCCGCGGTGACGCCCGCCGGCACCGACACCATGGTGTTCACCGGTCGGGTCTCGCTGCGCTCGCACCCGTGGCTGGCGGACCACGCGGTGATGGGCACGGTCCTGGTGCCGGGCACGGGCCTGGTGGAGCTGGCCGTGCACGCCGGTGACCAGGTTGGGTACGGGCAGGTCGAGGAACTGACCATCCAGGCCCCGCTGGTGCTCCCGGCGACCGGTGCGCTGCAGGTGCAGGTCGTCGTGGGCGCGGCGGACGCGTCCGGGCACCGTTCGGTCGGTGTCCACTCCCGCCCGGACGGCGCCGCCGAGGAGCCGTGGACGACGCACGCCGTCGGCGCGCTCGGCACGGCCCCCGTCACCGTCGAGGCCGACCTGCTGTCCTGGCCGCCGGCCGGGGCGGAGGAGATCGGGCTGGACGGGCTGTACGAGGGCCTGAACGAGCAGGGCTACGAGTACGGTCCGGTCTTCCGGGGCCTGCGCGCGGTCTGGGTACGCGGCGAGGAGGTCTTCGCCGAGGTGGAGCTCGCGGAGGGCACCGCGACCCGCGGGTTCTCCGTCCACCCGGCGCTGCTGGACTCCGCGCTGCACGCCTCGATCGTCGCCGTGAACCACCGGGCCGCCGCCCGGGCCGCCGCCCGGGCCGCCGGTGCGGCGGACGGCGCGGAGGAGGAGCCCGAGGTCCGGATCCCGTTCTCCTGGGCCGGTGTCACCTTCCACGCGGAGGGCGCCTCCCACCTGCGGGTGCGCCTCACCATGGACGAGGAGAAGCGGATCACCCTGGCCGCCGGGGACGCCACGGGCGCGCCGGTGGTCTCCGTCGAGGGCCTGGCGACCCGGCCGGTGTCCGCCCGGCAGCTGGCCTCGGCGGGCGGTGCGGTCCGGCCGCTCTATCACGTGGACTGGGTGCCGGCCCCGGCGGTCGCGCCGGCCACGGGCAGCTGGGCGGCACTGGGCGAGGACGCGCTCGGGCTGCACGGCGCGCTGAAGGGCGTCGCCGGCGGGGTGTCCGTCCACCCGGGCCTCACCGAGCTGCTCGCGGCCGTCGAGGAGGGCGGCCGGGTGCCGGACACGGTCTGCCTGCCGTGGGCCCCGGCGGGCTCCGCCGACACCCTGCCGACGCTCGCCGAGGACGCCGGGGCCGCGACCGCGCGCGCCCTGGAGACGGTGCGGGGCTGGCTGGCGGCGGACCGGCTGGACGGCGCCCGGCTGCTGATGGTCACCCGTGGCGCGACGGCCGGGCGGGCCGACGCGGCTCCGACCGACCTGGTGCACGCGGCCCTGTGGGGCCTGGTGCGTTCGGCCGAGGCCGAGAACCCCGGGCGGTTCGTCCTGCTGGACCTGGATCCGGACGGCGCCGAGTCCGTCGGGTACGACGTGCTGGCGCTGGCCGCCGCCTCCGTGGAGCCGGAGCTGGCCCTGCGTGACGGCGTGCTGTACGTGCCGAAGCTGGCCCGCGTCGAGCAGCCCGTCGGATCCGACGCGGACGGCGCCGACGGGAGCGGCGCTCCCCGCTTCGCCCCCGGGGGAACGGTGCTGATCACCGGCGGAACCGGCTCGCTCGGCGGGCTCGTCGCCCGTCACCTGGTGACCGGGTACGGCGTCCGCCGCCTGCTCCTGACCAGCCGGCGCGGCCCGGCGGCCGAGGGCGCCGCCGAGCTGGTGGCCGAACTGGCCGGGCTCGGGGCCGAGGTGACCGTCGCCGCCTGCGACGCCGCCGACCGCGAGGCCCTGGCGGCGCTGCTGGCGGCCGTCCCGGCCGAGCACCCGCTCACCGGCGTCGTCCACACCGCCGGCGTCCTGGACGACGGGGTGATCGGCTCGCTCACCCCGGAGCGGCTGGCGGCGGTCATGCGCCCTAAGGTGGACGCGGCCGTCAACCTGCACGAGCTCACCCGCCACCTGGAGCTCGACGCCTTCGTGCTCTTCTCCTCCGCCGCGGGCGTCTTCGGCGGCCCCGGCCAGGCCAACTACGCCGCGGCGAACGTCTTTCTGGACGCCCTCGCCGGGCACCGCCGCGCCGCCGGGCTCACCGCCCACTCCCTGGCCTGGGGCCTGTGGGAGCAGCGCAGCGAGCTGACCTCCAAGCTCGGCTCCGGCGACGTGCAGCGCATCACCGGCTCGGGCCTGGCGACGATCCCCTCGGCGGAGGGCCTGGAGCTCCTCGACGCCGCGCTCGCGACCGCCGAGGCCGTGATCGTGCCCGTGCGGCTCGACCTGCCGCAGCTGAGGGCCCAGGCCGCGGCCGGCGACCTCACGGCCCTGCTCGACGGGCTCGTCCGCGTCCCGGCCCGGCGCGAGGCGTCGACCGCCGGCGCGTCGGGGGAGTCCCCGGCGGAGCAGCTGGTCCGCCGGCTGGCCGGGTTGAGCGAGGAGAAGCGGGCCGAGGTCCTGCTGGAGCTGGTGCAGGTCAACGTGGCCAAGGTGCTCGGCTTCACGAACCACCGTCAGGTCGAGGCGGGGCGCGGCTTCATCGACCTCGGCGTCGACTCGCTGACCGCCCTGGAGCTGCGCAACCGGCTCAACGGGGCGACCGGCCTGCGGCTGCCCGCCACGCTGATCTTCGACTACCCGTCGGCGGGTGCGGTCGCCGGCCACCTCGGCACCCGGATCAGCGCCGGCCCGGCCGTCCAGGGAGCCGCCCCGGTGCACGCCGACCTGGGCCGGCTGGAGGCCACGCTGTCGGCCGCGGAGCTGTCGGACGAGGACCGGGACAAGGTGGTCAACCGCCTCCAGGGCCTGCTGGCCACCCTGGGCCGCTCCGTGGTGGTGTCCGGCGGCGGTGCCGGTGCCGCCGCCGCGGTGACGGACCTGGACGCGGTGAGCGACGACGAGATGTTCGCGCTGATCGACCAGGAGCTCGGCCTGGGCTGACCCTCCGCCGGGCCCGGCCGGGCCCGCCCGTCCCAGCCCGCCCCAGCCGTCCGGAAGGCCGCCCCTCGGCCGTCCGGACGGCTGTTCCGCACCACCGCACCGAACCTCCGTCGAGCCCCTCCGCCCCCGCGCCTCCGTCCCGTTCCTCCGTACCGGGCCGGTCCGTACGTCCGGTCCGGCGGGCCGAATATCCCTGGCCACGCGGTATTTCCCGCCCCTCTGGGGTCGTAGGGGGGCGACTAGGGACGCTAGGGGTGGCCGCCGCGGGGAGCCAGCTCCTAGCGTCGCATGTGAAGTCATGTCGATGTCCCGCCGCGCTCCTCAAGAGGTTGCTTTAGATGCAGAATGAGCAGAAGCTTCGCGACTACCTCAAGCGGGTAATGGCCGATCTGCAGCAGACGAAGCAGCTGTTGAACGAGGCCGACTCGCGGGCGCACGAGCCCATCGCCATCGTGGGAATGAGCTGCCGCTATCCCGGTGGCGCCAATTCCCCCGAGGAACTCTGGGAGATGGTCGCCGAGGGCAGGGACGCGGTGTCCGCCCTTCCGTCCGACCGCGGATGGGACATCGAACGGCTCTACAGCCCGGACCGGGAAAAGCCCGGAACGTTCTACAACCGGGAAAGCGGATTCCTCTACGACGCGGCGCAGTTCGACCCCGCGTTCTTCGGGATCTCCCCCCGCGAGGCGCTCGCGATGGACCCGCAGCAGCGCCTTCTCCTGGAAATCTCCTGGGAGGCTTTCGAGCACGCCGGAATCGACCCGCACTCGCTGCGCGGAAGCCGGACCGGCGTATTCGCCGGCGTGATGTACCAGGACTACGCGACCCGGCTCGACCGCCTCCCCGAAGACGTCGAGGGGTACCTCAGCACCGGCAACGCGTACAGCGTCACCTCCGGCCGGATCTCCTACACCCTGGGCCTGGAGGGCCCCGCCGTCTCCGTCGACACGGCCTGCTCCTCCTCGCTCGTCACCCTGCACCTGGCCGCGCAGGCGCTGCGCAACGGCGAGTGCACGATGGCCCTGGCCGGCGGCACCACGGTCATGTCCACCCCCGAGGCCTTCATCGACCTCGCCCGTCAGGGCGGCCTCTCGGCCGACGGCCGCTGCAAGGCCTTCTCCGACCGGGCCGACGGCGCCGGCTTCGCCGAGGGCGTCGGCATGCTGCTGCTGGAGCGGCTGTCCGACGCGCGCCGCAACGGCCACAAGGTGCTGGCCGTCGTGCGGGGATCCGCCGTCAACCAGGACGGCGCGAGCAGCGGCCTGACCGCGCCCAACGGTCCCTCGCAGCAGCGCGTCATCCGCCAGGCGCTGGACAACGCGCAGCTCTCCTCCGACCAGATCGACGTGGTCGAGGCGCACGGCACCGGCACCAGCCTGGGCGACCCGATCGAGGCCCAGGCCCTGATCAACACCTACGGTCAGGAACGCCCGGCCGACAACCCGCTGTGGATCGGCTCGTTCAAGTCCAACGTCGGCCACACCCAGGCGGCGGCCGGCGCGGGCGGCATCATCAAGATGGTGATGGCGCTGCGCAACGGCGTCATGCCCAAGACCCTGCACGTGGACCGGCCGTCGACGAAGGTCGACTGGTCGGCGGGCGCGGTCGAGCTGCTGACCGAGGCGCGGGACTGGCCGGCGGTCGGCCGTCCGCGCCGCGCGGCGGTGTCCTCGTTCGGCATCAGTGGCACGAACGCGCACGTGATCCTGGAAGAGGCCCCGGCGGAGGAGCCGGAGGAGGTGGCGGAGGCCGCCGTCATCGCCCCGGTGTCGTGGGTGGTGTCGGGCAAGTCCGAGGGCGCACTGCGCGACCAGGCGGCGCGGCTTGCGGCGTTCGTCGGGGAGCGGCCGGAGCTGTCGCCGGTGGACGTCGGGTATTCGCTGGCGCTGTCGCGGGCCCGGTTCGACCACCGTGCGGTGGTGTCGGGTGCTGGCCGGGACGAGCTGCTGGCGGGCCTGGCGGCGGTGGCCGAGGGCCGGACCGACGTGGGCGTCGTCGGCGGGTCGGCCGCCTCGGTCGGCGGGCTCGCGTTCCTGTTCACGGGGCAGGGGAGCCAGCGGTCGGGGATGGGCCGGGAGCTGTACGGCACCTTCCCGGTGTTCGCCGCGGCGTTCGACGAGGTGTGCGATCGCTTCGAACTGCCCTTGAAAGACGTGGTGTTCGAGGCGTCGGAGCTGCTGGACCGGACGGCGTACACGCAGGCGGCGCTGTTCGCGGTCGAGGTGGCGCTGTTCCGTCTGGTGGAGTCGTGGGGTCTGAAGCCGGACTTCCTGGTCGGTCACTCGGTGGGTGAGATCGCTGCCGCGCATGTCGCGGGCGTGCTGTCGCTGGACGACGCCGCCAAGCTCGTCGAGGCGCGTGGGCGTCTGATGCAGGCGCTGCCCGCAGGTGGTGCGATGGCGGCGATCGAGGCGACCGAGGCGGAGGTGTTGCCGCTGCTGGCCGGCCGGGAGTCGGAGATCGCCGTGGCGGCGGTCAACGGTCCTGTGTCGGTGGTGGTTTCGGGCGACGAGGCCGCGGTGCTGGAGGTGCTGGAGCACTGGAAGGCGCAGGGCCGTCGGGGTCGTCAGCTGCGGGTGAGCCATGCGTTCCACTCGCCGCGGATGGAGCCGATGCTGGCCGAGTTCCGCGCCGTCGCCTCGGAACTCACGTACGCCGAGCCGACGTTCGCCGTGGTGTCCAACGTCACCGGTGAACTGGCCACCGAGCTGACGTCCCCCGAGTACTGGGTGCGGCACGTCCGTGAGGCGGTGCGCTTCGCCGACGGCATCGCCTACCTGGCGGCCCAGGGCGTCACCGACTTCCTGGAGCTGGGCCCGGACGGCACGCTGTCCGCCCTCGCGCAGGAGATCACCGAGGGCCACTTCGCCCCGGTCCTGCGCAAGGACCGCCCGGAGGCGCTGTCCTTCACCCAGGCCGTCACCGGCCTCCACACGTACGGCGCCGAGCTGGACTGGGAGTCGGTGTTCGCCGGTCGCGGTGCCCAGCGCGTCGACCTGCCCACCTACGCCTTCCAGCACCAGCGTTACTGGCTGGAGTCGGCCGCGCCCGAGGAGCCGGCCACCGTCAGCGGTGCCGCACCCGAGGAGGCGCGCTTCTGGGAGGCCGTCGAGCGGGAGGACACCGCCGCCCTCGCCGCCGCGCTCTCCGTCGACGGCGCCGAGCCGGCCTGGCTGGAGGCCGCGCTGCCCGTGCTGTCGACCTGGCGCCGGCAGAGCCGTCAGCGCAACACCGTCGACTCGTGGCGCTACCGCGTCACCTGGAAGCCGCTCTCCTCCGCCCCCACCGCCGGTGTCTCCGGCACTTGGCTGCTGGTGGTCCCGGCCGGCGAGGCCGCCGGGGACGCCTGGGTGTCCGCCGCCGAGCGTGCTCTGACGGCGCGCGGCGGCGTGGCCGTCCGGGTCGACTGGGACGCGGCCGACACCGACCGCGCCGCGCTCGCCGAGCGGATCCGCGCGGCGGCCGGTGACACCCCCCTGAACGGCGTGCTGTCGCTGCTCGGGTTCGACACGGCCCCGCACGCCGCCCATCCCTTCGTGCCCGCCGGGCTCGCCGGGACGCTCACCCTCGTCCAGGCGCTCGGCGACGCGGGCGTCGAGGCCCCGCTCTGGCTCGCCACCCGCGGCGGCATCTCCGTCGGCCGCTCCGACCTCGCCGCCGATCCCGCGCAGGCCCAGGTCTGGGGCCTCGGCCGGGTGGCCGGCCTGGAGCACCCGAACCGCTGGGGCGGTCTGGTCGACCTTCCCGGCACCGTCGACGACCGTGCCGTCGGCCGGCTCGCCGACGTGCTGTCCGGCGGGGGCGGTGAGGACGAGCTCGCGGTCCGCGCGACCGGTGTGTTCGGCCGCCGTCTCGTCCGCTCCTCGCTCGCCGACCAGGCGGGCGGCTCGTGGACGCCGCGCGGCACGGTCCTGATCACCGGTGGCACCGGCGCCCTCGGCGGCCACGTCGCCCGCTGGGCGGCCGCCAACGGCGCCGAGCACCTGGTGCTCACCAGCCGGCGCGGCGACCGGGCCCCCGGCGCGAGCGAACTGGCCGCCGAGCTGGCCGAGTTCGGCGCCCGGGTCACCTTCGAGGCCTGCGACGCGGGCGACCGCGAGGCACTGGCCGCCGTCCTGGAGCGGATCGACGCGCAGGCCGACGCTCTGCCGCTCACCGCCGTCGTCCACGCCGCCGGCGTCGGCGACACCGGCGCCCTGATGACCACCGACCTGGGCGAGGTCGCCCGGATCGTCGCCGCCAAGGCCGCCGGCGCCACCCACCTGGACGACCTGCTGGGCGACCGGCCGCTGGACGCCTTCGTGCTCTTCTCGTCCAACGCCGCCGTCTGGGGCGGCGCGGACCAGGGCGCCTACGCGGCGGGCAATTCCTTCCTGGACGCCTTCGCCGAGCAGCGCCGTGCCAAGGGCCGTACCGCCACCTCCATCGCCTGGGGCCTGTGGGGCGGCGGCGGCATGGGCACCGACGGCGACGAGGAGGCGATGCTGCGCGTCGGCCTCAAGCGGATGAGCCCCGAACTCGCGGTCTCCGCCCTCGTCCAGGCCGTCGAGCACGAGGAGACCACCGTCTCCATCGCCGACATGGACTGGGAGCGCTTCGCCCCCGCCTACTCCGCCGTCCGGCAGCGCCCGCTGATCGGAGGCCTGCCCGAGGTCCGGCACGTCCTGGACGCCGCCGAGGCCCCGGCCCCGACCGCCGCCGCCGGCGGCAACGCCCTCGCCCAGCGGCTCGCCGGCCTGAGCACGGCCGAGCAGCAAGCGATCGTCCTTGAGCTGGTGCGCACCCAGGCCGCCGCCGCCCTCGGCCACGCCGAGGCCGCCGCGATCGAGCCCGGCGCCGCCTTCCGCGAGCTCGGCTTCGACTCGCTCACCGCCGTCGACATCCGCAACCGCCTCAACGGCGCCACCGGGCTCCGGATGCCGACCACGCTGGTCTTCGACTACCCGACCGCCGCCGCCGTGGCCGACTACATCCGCACCGAGCTGGTCGGCACCGACACCGCCGCGGCGCTGCCCGCCGTCGCCACCGCACTCACCGCCGACGAGCCCATCGCCATCGTCGCCATGAGTTGCCGCTACCCCGGCGGCGTCGACACGCCCGAGGCGCTGTGGCGGCTCGTCCTGGACGGCCGCGACGCGATCACGCCGTTCCCGACCGACCGCGGCTGGCCCATCGACGACCTGTACGACCCGGACCCCGAGGCGAGCGGCACCACCTACGCCTACGAGGGCGGGTTCATCGAGGAGGCGGGCGGCTTCGACGCCGGCTTCTTCGGGATCTCGCCGCGCGAGGCGCTCGCCATGGACCCGCAGCAGCGTCTGCTGCTGGAGGCCGCGTGGGAGGCGCTGGAGCGCGCGGGCATCGACCCGTTGTCCCTGCACGGCACCCAGGGCGGCGTCTTCATCGGCGCCGGCTCGCAGGGCTACGGCATCGACGCCGACGCCCCCGAGGGCACCGAGGGCTACTTCCTCACCGGCACCCAGTCGTCGGTCATCTCCGGCCGCGTCTCGTACACCCTGGGCCTGGAGGGCCCGGCGGTCACCGTCGACACCGCCTGCTCCTCCTCCCTGGTGGCCCTGCACCTCGCCGCGCAGTCGCTGCGCCAGGGCGAGTGCGACATGGCCCTCGCGGGCGGCATCACCGTCATGGCCACCCCCGGCGCCTTCGTCGAGTTCAGCCGCCAGCGCGGCCTCTCCGGCGACGGCCGTTGCAAGGCCTTCGCGGGCGCCGCCGACGGCACCGGCTGGTCCGAGGGCGCCGGACTGCTCGTGCTGGAGCGGCTGTCGGACGCGCAGGCCAAGGGCCACAAGGTCCTTGCGGTGGTGCGGGGTTCGGCCGTCAACCAGGACGGCGCCTCCAACGGCCTGACGGCGCCGAACGGCCCGTCCCAGCAGCGCGTCATCCGCCAGGCCCTGGCCGGCGCCGGGCTCACCACGGGCGACGTGGACGTCGTCGAGGCGCACGGCACCGGCACCCGGCTGGGCGACCCGATCGAGGCCCAGGCCCTGATCGCCACCTACGGCCAGGGCCGCGAGGGCGGCGAGCCGCTCTGGCTCGGCTCGATCAAGTCCAACATCGGCCACACCCAGACGGCGGCCGGTGTCGCCGGTGTGATCAAGATGGTCATGGCGATGCAGGAGGGCGTCCTCCCGCAGACGCTCCACGTGGACGAGCCGACCCCGCACGTCGACTGGTCGGCGGGCGCGGTCGAGCTGCTCACCGAGAACCGGGCGTGGCCCGAGCTCGGCCGCCCGCGCCGGGCGGCGGTGTCCTCCTTCGGCGTCAGCGGCACCAATGTGCACACCATCATCGAGCAGGCCCCGGCGGAGGAGCCGGCCGAGGCCGTCGAGGTGACGGTTGACGCCCCTGTCGCCTGGGTGGTGTCGGGCAAGACCGAGGGCGCACTGCGCGACCAGGCGGCGCGCCTGGCGGCGTTCGTCGGGGAGCGGCCGGAGCTGTCGCCGGTGGACGTCGGCTACTCGCTGGCGCTGTCGCGTTCCCGCTTCGAGCACCGGGCCGTCGTCTCGGGCGCGAGCCGGGAGGAGCTGCTGGCCGGGTTGGCAGGCCTGGCGAGCGGCGAGGTGCCCGGTGGGGTGGTGGGCCGGGGCAAGGTGGCGTTCCTGTTCACGGGGCAGGGGAGCCAGCGGGCCGGGATGGGCCGGGAGTTGTACGAGGCGTTCCCGGTGTTCGCGGCGGCCTTCGACGAGGTCTGCGCGCACCTGGACGCCCACCTGGACGTGCCGTTGAAGGACGTGGTGTTCGAGGGGTCGGAGCTGCTGGACCGGACGGCGTACACGCAGGCGGCGCTGTTCGCCGTTGAGGTGGCGTTGTTCCGTCTGGTGGAGTCGTGGGGTCTGGTGCCGGACTTCCTGGTCGGTCACTCGGTGGGTGAGATCGCTGCCGCGCATGTCGCGGGTGTGCTGTCGCTGGAGGATGCGGCGCGGCTGGTGGAGGCGCGTGGGCGTCTGATGCAGGCGCTGCCCGCCGGTGGTGCGATGGCGGCGATCGAGGCGGCGGAGGCGGAGGTGCTGCCGCTGCTGGCCGGCCGGGAGTCGGAGATCGCCATCGCGGCGGTCAACGGTCCTGTGTCGGTGGTGGTTTCGGGTGACGAGGCCGTCGTGCTGGAGGTGCTGGAGCACTGGAAGGCGCAGGGCCGCAAGGGGCGTCAGCTGCGGGTGAGCCATGCGTTCCACTCGCCGCGGATGGAGCCGATGCTGGCCGAGTTCCGCGCCGTCGCCTCGGAACTCAATTACGCGGAGCCGAAGTTCGCCGTCGTCTCGAACGTGACGGGTGAACTGGCCACCGAGCTGGGCACGCCCGAGTACTGGGTGCGGCACGTCCGTGAGGCGGTGCGCTTCGCCGACGGCATCGCCTACCTGGCGGCCCAGGGCGTCACCAAGTTCCTGGAGCTGGGCCCGGACGGGACCCTCTCTGCCCTGGCGCAGGAGATCACCGAGGGCTACTTCGCCCCGGTCCTGCGCAAGGACCGCCCGGAGGCGCTGTCCTTCACCCGGGCCGTCACCGGGCTGCACGCCCGTGGCGCCGAGCTGGACTGGGAGGCCGTCTTCGCCGGTCGCGGCGCGCGCCGCACCGACCTGCCGACGTACGCCTTCCAGCACCAGCACTTCTGGCTGGAGATGGGCGCTCCGGCGAGCGACGTCTCCGTGCTCGGCCAGGTGGCCATCGGCCACCCGCTGCTGAGCGCCGCCGTCGCCCTGCCGGAGTCGGACACGCTGGTCCTCACCGGCCGGCTCTCCCTCCAGTCGCACCCGTGGATCGCCGACCACCTGGTGATGGGCTCCGCCGTCCTGCCGGGCACCGGCTTGGTCGAGCTGGCGATCCACGCCGGTGACGAGGTGGGCTTCGGTCAGGTCGAGGAGCTGATGCTCCAGGCCCCGCTGGTCCTCACCGAGCGCGGCGCCCTGGTGCTGCGCGTCATCGTCGAAGCGGAGGACTCGCTGGGCCGCCGCCCGGTGGCCGTCTACTCCCGCCCGGACGAGGCGGACACCGTGGAGCCGTGGACGCGGCACGCGGCCGGCTTCCTGGCGGCCGGTGCCGGGGAACCGTCCTTCGACCTCTCGGTGTGGCCGCCGAAGGGCGCCGAGCCGGTCGAGGTGGAGGACCTGTACGAGAGCCTGGCCGCCACCGGCCTGGTCTACGGCCCGGTCTTCCGGGGCCTGCGCGCCGCCTGGCGCCTTGAGGACGCCGTGTACGCCGAGGTCGCGCTGCCCGAGGGCGTGTCGGTCGACGGCTTCGGTGTCCACCCGGCGCTCTTCGACGCCGCCCTGCACGCCGCCGCCCTGGGCGCCGCCCGGAACGCCGAGGACGGCGAGGGGACCGGTCTGCCCTTCGCCTGGAACGGCGTGTCCCTGCACGCCACCGGCGCGTCCGTGCTGCGCATCCGGCTGACCCCGTCCGGCCAGGACGGCGTGTCCCTGGTCATGGCCGACGGCACCGGCAGCCCGGTCGCCTCGACCGACTCGCTGGTCTTCCGCCGGATCACGGCCGACCAGCTGTCCGCGGGCCGGGAGGCGGCGCACGAGGCGCTGTTCGGGCTGGACTGGTCGGTGCTGGCGCTGCCGGCGGCGGAGGCCGGTTCGTGGGCGGTGCTCGGTGCGGCGGAGGGTGTCTTCGCCGGTGGTACGGCGTTCGCCGGTCTGGCGGAGCTGGCCGGGGAGGGTTCGGTGCCGGAGGTGGTGTTCGCGCCGATCGCCCCGTCCGGGGGTGAGGGCGTCGTGGGTGCCGCCCACCGGTCGGCCCGGGACGCGCTGGCGCTGGTGCAGGGCTGGCTGGCGGAGGAGCGTTTCGCGGACTCGCGGCTGGTGTTCGTGACGAGCGGTGCGCTGGCCGAGGATCTTGCCGGTGCCCCGGTCTGGGGCCTGGTCCGCTCGGCGCAGTCGGAGAACCCGGGCCGGTTCGTGCTGGTGGACGCCGATGAGTCGGTGACCGCGGGGCTGCTCTGGTCGGTCCTCGGCTCGGACGAGACCGAGGCGGCCGTCCGCGATGGTGCGGTGCGCGTGCCGCGCCTGACCCGGACGCCGGTCGTCGAGGGCGGGGTCGAACCGGACGCGGACGGGACGGTGCTGGTCACCGGTGGTACGGGTGCGCTGGGTTCGCTCGTCGCCCGTCACCTGGTCGCCGAGCACGGTGTCCGTCACCTGGTCCTGACCAGCCGTCGCGGTCTGGCCGCCGAGGGTGCGCGGGAACTGGCGGACGAGCTGGTCGCGCTGGGCGCCGCCGAGGTGGAGGTCGCCGCGTGCGACGCCGCCGACCGCGACGCCCTGGCGGAGCTGCTCGGCACCATCGCCGCCCGCCGTCCGCTCACCGCGGTCGTGCACACGGCCGGTGTGCTGGACGACGGTGTGATCGGCTCGCTCACTCCGGAGCGGCTGGAGGCGGTGCTACGGCCGAAGGTGGACGCGGCGTTCAACCTGCACGATCTGACCCGCGAGCTGGAGCTCGACGCCTTCGTGCTGTTCTCCTCCGTCGCCGGTGTGATGGGCAGTGCCGGCCAGGGCAACTACGCCGCCGCCAACACCTTCCTGGATGCCCTCGCCGCCCACCGTCACAGCCTCGGTCTGCCCGCGACCTCGCTGGCCTGGGGCCCGTGGGCCCGCTTCGGCGGCATGACCGCCGAGCTGGACGACGTCGACGTCAACCGGATGAACCGGGGTGGGCTGGCCGGTCTGTCGGGTGACGAGGGTCTGGAGCTGTTCGACGCCGGTTGGGTGTCGGAGCGGGCGCTGTTG
>NZ_JBHWDU010000127.1:0-16193 GCF_042734825.1 Kitasatospora sp. NPDC059648
GATCATGACCCGGCAGGGATCCGCAGGACACGCCCCGAGGGCGCGCTGCGCGACAATGGCCGTCATGACGACCTTCAATGACGGTTCCCCGCTGATCTCCGCGGCCGAGCTGGGGGAGGCGCTCGCATCCGAGCGTCCGCCGGTGCTGCTGGACGTGCGCTACCAGTTGGTCGGCGCCGCACCGGGCGGTCCGACCGCGGCCGAGGAGTACCGGGCCGGGCACCTGCCCGGTGCCCACTTCGTCGATCTGGACCGGGACCTCGCGGCCCCGCCCGGCGCCCCCGGCCGGGGCGGGCGCCACCCGCTGCCGGACCCGGAGGAGTTCGGCGCGGCGATGCGCGGCTTCGGGGTGAGCGCTGGGCGGCCGGTCGTGGTGTACGACGGGGCGGCCTCGATGGCGGCGGCCCGGGCCTGGTGGCTGCTGCGCTGGGCCGGACACCGGGACGTCCGGGTGCTGGACGGTGGTTTCGCGGCCTGGCAGGCGGCCGGGCTGCCGGTGACGGACGAGGTGCCGGAGCCGGCGGAAGGAGACTTCCGGCCGGTGCCGGAGCAGTTGCCGACGGTGGACGCGGACGGTGCCGCGGACTGGGCGCGCAGCGGTCTGCTGCTGGACGCGCGGTCGGGGGAGCGCTACCGGGGCGAGGCCGAGCCGGTGGACCCGCGGGCCGGGCACGTTCCGGGCGCGGTGTCGGCGCCGACCTCCGAGAACGTGCGCCCCGACGGGCGGTTCCGCCCGGTCGCCGAACTGCTGGCCCGGTTCCGGGCGTTCGGCGCGGGCGAGCGCAGGACCGCGGTGTACTGCGGTTCGGGCGTGACGGCGGCGCACCAGATCCTGGCGATGGAGGTGGCCGGCCTGGACGCCACGCTGTACCCGGGCTCGTGGAGCGAGTGGTCGAGCGACCCGAGCCGCCCGGTGGCGGTGACCGGCCAGCCGGGCTGAGCCGGGCACGCCGAAGGGGCGGGAGGCTCGGCCTCCCGCCCCTTCGGCGTTCGTCGGGACTACTCCTGCTTCTTGCGCCGGCTGCCGAAGACGATCTCGTCCCAGCTGGGCACGGTGGCCCGGCGGCCGGGCCGGACGCCGTCCGCCTCGGCCTGCCGGTCGGTGGTGCCGACCAGGCGCTCGCGGTGCGGGGCTACGGCGCGCGGCATCAGGATGTCGGCGTAGGCCGAGCCCGCGCCGACCGCCGGGGCGGCGGCCGCGGCCGGCTCCTCGCTCTCCTCGGCGACCTCGGCGGGCACCGGTTCGACCGGGGTGGGGCCGCCGACGGCGAGGTCACCGCGGAAGGCGGGGACCACGTCGAGCAGGCTGGTCAGCGAGTCCCGCCCCTCGGCGGTGGCCTCCCGCGACTCGCGGACCTCGCGGGCCGACATGATGCGGTCGGCGGAGGGCCGGTCGATCATCGGGCGCGGCGGCCGGTCCTGGGGGAGCCGGGCGATCCGCGGGATGAACGGGAAGACCGAGTCCTCCTCGCGCTCGACCGTCTCGCCGATCAGCGCGCGGGCCTCGTCGTCGTTGGGCTGGACCAGGCGCCGGGGCGGGTCGTACGTCCAGGACGCGCTGCGGCCCTCGCCGTCGGCACGGTAGGAGAGGATGACCTCCCAGGTGCCGTCGTCGCGCCGCCAGGAGTCCCAGCGCTCGGTGTCCTTCTCGGCGCCGCGCAGCGCGAGCCGCTCGGCCACGGCCTCGCCGAGCTGCGGTCCGGGGGACTCGCCGTTGCGGCGGATGGCGGTCTTGCGGGCGCGCTCGGCCATGAAGGCGCGCTCGGCGAGGACCGGTCCCTCGAAGCGGCGGACGCGGTCGACGGAGATGCCGGCGGCCTGGGCCACCTCCTCGGCGGAGGCACCGGCTCGTATCCGCGCCTGGATGTCCCGGGGGCGGAGGTGGCTCTCGACCTCGATCTCGATCTGGCCGAGGCGCGGCCGGTCGCCGCGGATGGCGGCGCGCAGCCGCTCGTCGATGGGGAGGGTGTACTCCGTGCTGTCGGCAGCCTTGAGCACCAGCCGTGTGCCGTCGTTGCTGACGGCCACAACCCGCAGTTCGGGCACGGTTACCTCCCGGGTGGTGCCTGCCGACGTCACCTGCGTCGCTGCTCCCGTACTGAGTGTGGCCTGCCCACTCGCGACTGGCCACAACCTTGCTGAGTTCCCCGGCGTGTCGGGCATACGCCCGGGCACACCAATGTGGCACGGTTGCCTTTTTGCCACGTCATCCGTCGACGTCGCGCCTGGGTGTCCCGGCCGTCCTCGCACGCGGAGTGTTCGCGACGATCCGGGACCGGCGTCGCCGTGCGTGCCCGTTCGGTGGCTCTTCGTCAAGCTGCCGGTGTAGGCACAGTCGACAAGTCGACCCAAGGCTCGGGCTTTACGAACAGTACTCCATTCGTGGCATCCGGAGGGGCGGCTCGCCGCTCAAGTCTCCCGCGATTCACGGGAATCTCAAGAGCGCGCGCCCCCAACGGCGCACCGCCGCCGAATGAACGGTGATCATCTTCACACAATCCGGGCGCGCGGAACCGCATTTTCGTCCCTTGTGTCCTTCTTTGGGCAAGATGGAGTGACTTGTTCGAGTAAGAGTCGCACGGACCGAGGGATGTCGATGTCGGAGCGGAGCCCCGCCGAGGAGCGCG
This sequence comes from Kitasatospora sp. NPDC059648, assembly GCF_042734825.1. NCBI lineage: Bacteria > Bacillati > Actinomycetota > Actinomycetes > Kitasatosporales > Streptomycetaceae > Kitasatospora > Kitasatospora sp. NPDC059648. Next base: position 2,628 of record NZ_JBHWDU010000127.1, read on the forward strand.
GCAAGGAGGAGCGCAAGCGGATCGACCTGAGCGTGGCTCAGGTCGCGGCGAGTGCGCTGGCCGCGGTGGCGGGCGCGCTGCTCGCCTCCGAACTCGGCGTGTACGGCACGATCGTGGGCGCGGCGGTGGTCAGCGTCGGGGCCACCACCGGCGGCGCGGTGTTCCAGCACGTGTTCAAGCGGACCGGCCAGCAGTTGCGCGAGGCGGTGGACCGCGGGCCGAACCAGACGGTGAACTCCCTGCGTCAGGTGCCGGTGGAGCCGGAGCGCGCGGAGCCGGTGCCGGCCGGTCCGCCGGTGATCACCTCGGAGTGGAACGAGCCGCAGGTGGTGCGGGTGCGCCGGCGGTGGGGCTGGAAGACCTGCGCGGCGGTGTCGGGGCTGGTGTTCGTGCTGGCGATGACGCCGATCCTGGCGTTCGAGCTGGCCACCGGCCAGCCGGTGTCGGCGACGGTGCAGGGCGAGTCGGGCAACGGGACGTCCTTCGGCGGTGCGGTGACGCCGAAGTCGTCCATGCCGCAGGACGCCCCGGCGGACCGGCCGGCCACCGGGGGCGGCGGGCGCGGACCGGAGACCACGCCCTCCGGCGGCGCCTCGGCCCCGGCGACCACCCGCCCGAGCCGCGAGCCGGGCCCGACCCCGAGCGGCGGCACCGGCGAGCACGGCGGCGCAGCCTCCCCCTCGGCCGTCCCGAGCACTACGCCCTCGGCCGGTGCCTCCCCGTCGGCGGGCGGCGACACCAGGCCGACGGGCGGGCCGACCTCGCAGCCGTCGGCGACCGGCGACGTCCCGGCGCACGGGGCGGGGACCCCGTCGCCGGCCGCGCAGACGCCGTAGGGCGTGTCCTCCGGATCACGTCCTAGGCCCCCAGCACGCGCCGCAGGTAGTCGTTGCCGAAGAGGCGCTGCGGGTCGACCTCGTCGCGCAGGGCCGTGAAGTCGCCGAAGCGCGGGTAGACGCCGGCCAGGTACTCGGCGTCGCGGGTGTGCAGCTTCCCCCAGTGGGGGCGGCCCTGATGGGCGGTCATCAGCTGTTCCACTCCGGTGAAGTAGCCCTGGTCGCGGGTGCCCCGGTAGAGGTGGACGGCGATGTAGGCGCTGTCCCGGCCGGAGGCGGTGGACAGCCAGAGGTCGTCGGCGGGGGCGAAGCGCACCTCGACCGGGAAGCTGACCCTCCAGTCGGAGCGTTCGACCAGGGCCTTCAGCTCGCGCAGTACCTCGGCGACGGCCGCGCGCGGGACGGCGTACTCCATCTCCACGAAGCGGACCTTGCGCGGGCTGGTGAACACCTTGTGGGCGGTGTCGGTGTAGCTGCGGTCGGACCAGGCGCGGCTGGCGAGCGAGGCGATGGCGGGGATGGCGCCGGGGAAGCGGCGGCCGACCCGGCAGGCGCCCTCCCAGACGGTGTTGGAGAGGAAGTCGTCCTCCAGCCAGCCCTTGAACCGGGGCAGCGGGGCAGCCGGCCCCTGGCTGCGGTTGTTGCGCTTGGTGGAGCAGCGGTCGGTGTGCGGGAACCAGTAGAACTCGAAGTGCTCGTTGACGGCGGTGAGCTCGTCGAGGCGTTCCAGCACCTCGTCGAAGCCCATCGGCTGCTCGTGCGCGGTGAGCAGGAAGGCCGGTTCGACGCCGAAGGTGAGGGCGGTGATCACCCCGAGGGCGCCGAGGCCGAGCCGCGCGCCCTGGAAGAGCCGGGGGTTCTCGGTGGGGGAGCAGCGTCGGACGGTGCCGTCGGCGAGGACGATCTCCAGCGCGCGGATCTGGGCGGCGAGGGAGCCGGAGTCGCGGCCGGTGCCGTGGGTTCCGGTGCTGGTGGCCCCGGCGACGGTCTGCACCTCGATGTCGCCCATGTTGGTGAGGGAGAGGCCCTCGGCGGCGAGGAGCCGGTTGAGGCGGCTCAGCGGGAGGCCGGACTCGACGGTGACGGTGCCCGCCTGGCGGTCGAGCTCGCGGACGGCGGTGAGCGCGTGGGGGCGGACCAGCAGGCCGTCGCCGGGCGAGGCGATCGCGGTGAAGGAGTGGCCGGAGCCGGCGGCCTTGACGCTGCGGCCCTGTTCGGCGGCGCGCAGGATCTCCTTGGCCAGTTCCTCCGCGGTGCCGGGCGTGGCGGTCCGGGCCGGGAGGGCGCTCTGGTTCCCGGCCCAGTTGGTCCACCGGGTGCGGGTCGCGGTGCTGGCCTGGGGCATTGCGCTGCCTCCTGCTCCGTGGCCGAACGGGTCGGCGCGGTCCGGATCGCGGCCTGTCCGGCGAAACCCCGGAGGCGGCCCTACCCGCGGGTAGGGCCGCGGGTAGGGCGAGAGTAGTCAGTTCACCGTTCGACGTCTACGGGTCGGCTGACCGCTTCGGCCGCTTCTTCCCGGGCGAGTCCGGCCCGCAGGCGACCCAGCCCGGCGAGGGCGGTGACCACGCCGAGCACCCCGGCGGTCAGCGGCACCCAGTAGCCCGCGGCGGCGCCGGAGGCGTCGACCACCCAGCCGCCGGCGGAGGAGCCGAAGGCGACGCCGAGGGCGAGGCCGGTGGTGGTCCAGGCCATGCCCTCGGTGAGCTGGGCGGCCGGAACGAGCCGCTCGACGAGGGCCATCGCGGAGATCAGCGTGGGGGAGATGGCGAGGCCGGCGACGAGCAGGGCGGCGCCGGCGGCGAGCAGCCCGCCGAGGCCGTGCACGGTGGAGGCGACGAGCAGGACGGGGATCATGCTGAGCGCCATCATCACCACGCCGACGAAGAAGCGCGTGGACAGCGCGCCCCTGGGCTTGAGCGCCCCGTAGACCATGCCGGCCAGGCCGGAGCCGAGCGCCCACACGGCGAGGACGGTGCCGGCCAGGCCCTCGTGCCCCTGGGCCTTGGAGAAGGCGACGGTGACGATCTCGACCGAGCCGAAGATCGCGCCGGTGGCGATGAAGGTGAGCACCAGGACGACCAGGCCGCCGTTGAGGATGGCGCTGCCGCCGGTGCGGCTCGCGGCCGGGTGGACCGGCGGTTCGGTGCGGCGCTGGGCGGTGAACAGGACGATGCCGACGGCGAGGGCGAGGACGGCGGCGAGCACCCCGGACTCGGGCAGGACGTTGGTGGCGAGGACGACGGCGAGGATCGGTCCGACCATGAAGCAGAACTCGTCGACCACCGCCTCGAAGGAATAGGCGGTGTGCAGCCTGGCGGCGTCGTCGCGGTAGAGGTGCGCCCAGCGGGCGCGGACCATGGCGCCGGCGCTGGGCATCACGCCCATCCCGACGGCGAACAGGAACAGCGTCCAGGAGGGTGCGCCGAAGTGCGCGCAGAGCAGCAGCCCGATCGCCGCGGCGACGGAGAGGGCGGCGGAGGGGAGCGCGACGCGGCGCTGCCCGTAGCGGTCGACGAGCCAGGAGACCGCCGGCCCGAGCGCTCCGGCGGCGATCGCCAGCGTCGCCGAGACCGCGCCCGCGATCCCGAAGGACCCCCTCTGCTCGGAGAGCATCGTCACGATGCCGATGCCGGTCATCGATATCGGCAGCCGGGCGATGAACCCGGTGGAGGAGAAGGCCAGGGTGCCGGGGGAGGCGAATATTCGGCGGTAGCTGGACAGCACGGGAGCTCCGGACAAAGGCGGGTAAGGAACGACGCTGGCGAACACAGCTTACGTACGTTGGCAAACGGTATTTTCCGGACACCTGCGCGGCCCCGGCGCCGGGCCCCGGCCCCTCAGTGGCAGGATCGGTGCCATGTCCGACGCGCGCAAACCCTCACCCTTCGGCGCCGCTCCGTACGACGCCCTGCTGCTGCTCTCCTTCGGCGGGCCCGAGGCCCCCGAGGACGTCGTCCCGTTCCTGGAGAACGTCACCCGCGGCCGCGGCATCCCCAAGGAACGGCTGAAGGAGGTCGGCAGGCACTACTTCCTGTTCGGCGGGGTCAGCCCGATCAACGAGCAGAACCGGGAGCTGTTGGCCGCCCTGCGCAAGGACTTCGCCGAGCACGGGCTGGACCTGCCGGTCTACTGGGGCAACCGGAACTGGGCCCCGTACCTGGTGGACACCCTGCGGGAGATGGCCGCGGACGGCCACCGCCGGATCGCGGTGCTCGCCACCAGCGCCTACGCCGGCTACTCGGGCTGCCGCCAGTACCGGGAGAACCTGGCCGACGCGCTGGCCGTCCTCGCCGAGGAGGACCGCCCGGTGCCGACCGTCGACAAGCTGCGGCACTTCTACAACCACCCCGGCTTCGTCGAGCCGATGATCGACGCCACCGTCGCCGCCCTGGCCGAGCTGCCCGAGGCCGTCCGCCCCGGCGCCCGGCTGGCCTTCACCACCCACTCCATCCCGGACGCGATGGCCGAGGCCTCCGGAGCCCCGGACGACCCGGCCCGCGGCACGCCCGGCGGCGCGTACGTCGCCCAGCACCTGGAGGTGGCCCGGCTGATCGCCACGGCCGTCGCCGAGCGCACCGGCGTGGCCGACCGGCCGTGGGAGCTGGTGTTCCAGAGCCGCAGCGGTGCCCCGCACATCCCGTGGCTGGAGCCGGACATCTGCGACCACCTGGAGGCGCAGCACGCCGACGGCGCGCCGGCCGTGGTGATGGTCCCGATCGGCTTCGTCTCCGACCACATGGAGGTCAAGTACGACCTCGACACCGAGGCCGTCGCCAAGGCCGCCGAACTCGGCCTGCCGGTCGCCCGGGCGGCCACCGTCGGCGCCGACCCGCGGTTCACCGCCGCGGTGCGCGAGCTCGTCCTGGAGCGCGCCGCCACCGAGCGCGGCGAGGGCGTGACCCGCTGCGCCCTCGGCGCCCTCGGCCCCAGCCACGACGTGTGCGCGGTGGCCTGCTGCCCCAACCCGCGCGCACCCCGCCCGGCCGCCGCCGAGCGCTGACCCCAGGAGGAGAACCCCGTGTCCACCCCCGCCCCGCCCGTCGACGGGCTGCTCGACGACCTGCTGGACGTCGCCCTGGACGCGGCCCGGCAGGCCGGCGCCCTGCTGCGCGACGGCCGCCCCGCCGACCTCGGCGTGGCCGGCACCAAGAGCAGCCCGGTCGACGTGGTCACCGAGATGGACCTCGCCTCGGAGAAGCTCATCGTGGAGCTGATCGCCGACCGCCGCCCCGAGGACGGCTACCTCGGCGAGGAGGGGGCCGAGCGCCCCGGCACCAGCGGGGTGCGCTGGGTCGTCGACCCGCTCGACGGCACGGTCAACTACCTGTACGGGTTGCCCTCCTGGGCGGTCAGCGTGGCCGCCGAGGTGGACGGCCGGGCGGTCGTCGGGGTGGTGTACGCCCCGGCGCGCGGCGAGCTGTTCCACGCCGTGCTGGGCCGCGGCGCCCGCCTCGACGGCCGCCCGGTCTCGGCCCGCCCGGCTCCGCCCTGGGGCCAGGCGCTGATCGCCACCGGCTTCAACTACGTCCAGCCGGTGCGGGTGCGCCAGGCCGAGGTGCTGCTGGCACTGATGCCCGAGGTACGGGACGTCCGCCGGGGCGGGGCGGCCGCGGTGGACCTGTGCGACGTGGCCGCCGGGCGGTTGGACGGTTACTACGAGCGCGGGCTCGCCCCCTGGGACCGGGCGGCCGGCTGCCTGATCGCCACCGAGGCCGGCGCCCTGGTCGGCGGCCGCCCCGGCCGCGGCCCGGACGGCGAGCTGACCGTGGCCGCCGCTCCCGGGGTGTACGAGCCGCTGCAGGAGCGGCTGGCCGAGCTGCGCGCCTGGGCGGACTGAGGCCGGGCGCGCCCGGAGAGCCGGGGCCCCGGAACCGGGCCCCGGAACCAGGCTCCCGGAGATGCGAAGAGCCCTGGCACACGGGGGATGCCAGGGCCTGGGGTTTCGCACGGCCCCCGCAGGGCCGCTGGTGCCGGAAACCGGCGTCGGGTCAGGCGGCGGTGCGGTGGCGGTCCAGCACGGTGTCCACACCGTGCTCGGCGGCGAGACGACGGAGGTCGTCCAGCTCGGACTGCTCCACCTCGGCGAGGAACTCGTCCCCGGCCTCGATCGCGCGGTGCAGGTCCTGCTCGGCGTTGGCTATGCGCTGCAGGATTCCGGCCTTGAAGGCGTCCATACGGGCCCCCTTACTGTGTCGGACGTGCACGGTCGTGCGCTCTCCGCCCCGAGGAGGGTCCAGCCGGTGAATGCGCCCGGTCCGACAGGTGGTGGTTCTCCGGTCGAGCGCGGAGACGGCCCTTCGGCCGCTCCCGGTGACGCCCCAGCCCCGAGGCCGGCGCGGATGAACGCACGGCGGGTGGGTGCGATCGGCCGTCAGCCAGATCGCGGGTGTGCAGCTGTCCTCCCCGCCCCGGCGGGCGGGAAACCTCCGGGCGGAAGAAAGTTGCCCCTGTCACAGTCCAAGCGGAGCGTTCCCGGCACGAACGGTCACCGCCGCGGGCTCCGGCCCCTTGCCGGAGGGGCAGCTTATCGCTGCTTTACCGCAGGACCAGGCAGGATGGAGGCACCGTCGGAGCCGTGCGTCCGCTTCCGGGGCCGGCCTGGAGAAGGGACAACGACCGTGCGGGTTCTCGTCGTCGAGGACGAGCAGCTGCTTGCCGAGGCCGTCGCGACCGGCCTGCGCCGCGAGGCGATGGCCGTCGACGTGGTGTACGACGGGGAGGCCGCGCTCCAGCGCATCGCGGTCAACGACTACGACGTGGTGGTCCTGGACCGCGACCTCCCACTGGTGCACGGGGACGACGTGTGCCGGAAGGTGGTCGAGCAGGGCCTGGCGACGCGGGTGATCATGCTGACCGCCTCCGGCGACATCAGCGACCGGGTCGAGGGCCTGGAGATCGGCGCCGACGACTACCTTCCGAAGCCGTTCGCCTTCAGTGAACTCGTCGCCCGGGTAAGGGCACTGGGGCGCCGCGCGACCATCCCGCTGCCCCCGGTGCTGGAACGGGCCGGCATCTCGCTCGATCCCGGCCGGCGCGAGGTGATCCGCGAGGGGCGCACCGTCCAGCTCGCCCCCAAGGAGTTCGCCGTCCTGGAGGTGCTGATGCGGGCCGGCGGCGCCGTCGTCTCCGCCGAGCAGCTCCTGGAGAAGGCCTGGGACGAGCACACCGACCCGTTCACCAACGTCGTGCGCGTCACCGTCATGACGCTGCGCCGCAAGCTCGGCGACCCGCCGGTGATCGTCACCGTGCCCGGTTCCGGCTACCGGATCTGACCGGGACCCGACGCCCGGGGATCCCGATCCCCGACCCGAACCGCGGGCGGCCCGCACCACCGGGTCCGTCCGAGGATTCCACCGCCGTACCAGCGCCCGCCCCGGCGGACGCCCGAGAGGACCATCATGACCACCCCGCCGCGCCCGGCCGGCGGCCCCTCCGGCGCGCCCGCCGGCGGCCCGCGTGCCGTTCCGCCCAAGCCCGTGCACCCGCCGAACCAGGTCCGTCCGCGCCAGCCCGAGACCTACGTCCCCGGCGACGGCCTGCTCGCCTGGCTGCCGTTCCGCCCCACCATCCGGATGCGGCTCACCCTGCTGTACGGCGGGATGTTCCTGATGGCCGGCGTGGTGCTGCTGCTGGTGATGTACTTCTTCGTCCAGCAGGCGCTCCAGCAGGTCGGCCAGCCGCACCTGCTGTTCAGCGGCATCCCCTTCCGGACGCAGGACAACCAGATCATCACCAGCCAGTCCGCGCTCGACCAGTGGCTGAACGACCAGAGGTCCTTCCAGGCGGGCCAGGCGCTCAACACCCTGCTGCGCAAGCTGCTCACCGTCCTGGTCTGCCTCGCCGTGATCGCCTTCGCGGCCGGCTACGCGATGGCCGGCCGGGTGCTGCGCCCGCTCGGCCGGATCACCCGCACCGCCCGTGACGTCGCCTCCTCCGACCTGCACCGCCGGATCGAGCTGGACGGGCCCGACGACGAGCTCAAGGAGCTCGCCGACACCTTCGACGACATGCTGGACCGACTGGACCGCTCCTTCGACTCCCAGCGCCGCTTCGTCGCCAATGCCTCGCACGAACTGCGCACCCCGCTGGCGATCAACCGCACCCTGCTGGAGGTCCAGCTCTCCGACCCCGCCGCCTCGCCCGACCTCCAGCAGCTCGGCAGGACCCTGCTGGCCACCAACGAGCGCAGCGAGCAGCTGGTCGAGGGCCTGCTGCTGCTCGCCCGCAGCGAGAACGAGCTGACCGACCGCCGTCCGGTGGAGCTGTCCGAGGTGGCCACCCGGGCGCTGGAGCAGACCCGCAGCGAGGCCGACAAGCGCGAGGTCGAGCTGCGTTCCAAGCTCGATCCGGCGGCCGTCGCGGGCAACGGCGTGCTCCTGGAGCGGCTCGCGCTGAACCTGCTGCAGAACGCCGTCCGGTACAACACCCCGGGTGGCTGGGTCGAGCTGGCCACCGCCACGGTGCCGGGCGGCGGCGAGCTGGTGGTCTCCAACACCGGCCCGGTGGTGCCCGGCTACGAGCTGGAGCACATCTTCGAGCCGTTCCGCCGGATCAAGGGCGCCGACCGCACCCGCAGCGACAAGGGGGTCGGCCTGGGGCTGTCCATCGTCCGCTCGGTGGTGCGCGCCCACGGCGGCACCATCGAGGCCACCCCGCGCAGCGGGGGCGGACTCACCATGCGAGTGCGGATCCCCTCGCCGTAGCGGCCCCCGGGGCCGTTCCGCGCCGTAACGGCCCCGGACGCCGACGCGTTCCGTGGGCGACCGTTTTCAGCCGCCCCCGGCAGGCCTGTCAAGACGACATAAGGCCTGGCGGGGGCGGCTTGTCATTTCCGGCCCGGGCAACTTACGGTGTCGTAACCTACGCAACCGTAAGTGTGCCCGCCGGTCCGCCCGCCGACGGCTCCGCACGACGCTTGTCCGCCCGACGCGCCCCTCCCGCGCGTACCCGTCCCCCAGGAGCACGACCGTGACCATCGCCCCTGTGCAGAGCAGTCCCTCGCTCGGATCGAGCGGCTGGACCGACACGCGACTGATCCTGGCCCTCGAAGAGGTCGTGGAGAAGGAGCTCAACCGCCACCTGGGGGTGGCCAAGGAGTGGATGCCCCACGAGTTCGTCCCGTGGAGCCAGGGCCGTGACTTCGACGGCGTGCTGGGCGGCGAGGCGTGGAACGTCCAGCAGTCGCAGGTGACCCCGCTCGGCCGGGTGTCGCTGGTGGTCAACCTGCTGACCGAGGACAACCTCCCCAGCTACCACCACGAGATCGCGACCATGTTCGGCCGTGAGGGCGCCTGGGGCACCTGGGTGCACCGCTGGACCGCCGAGGAGGGCCGGCACGGGATAGCCATTCGCGACTTCCTGCTCGCCACCCGGGCCGTCGACCCGGTCGAGCTGGAGCGGGCCCGGATGTCGCACATGTCCGAGGGCTTCGAGTCCGACAACGCGCACAGCATGCTGCACTCGGTCGCGTACGTGGCCTTCCAGGAGCTCGCCACCCGCATCTCGCACCGCAACACCGGCAAGTACGCCGGCGACCCGCTGTGCGACCAGCTGCTGGCGAAGATCGCCAACGACGAGAACCTGCACATGGTCTTCTACCGGAACCTGCTGAAGGCCGCCCTGGAGATCGCCCCGGACCAGGCCATGCGCGCCATCGCCGACGTGGTCACCAACTTCCGGATGCCGGGCCACGGCATCCCCGGTTTCGAGCGCGCCGCCGCCCAGATCGCCCTGGGCGGGGTATACAACCTGCGCATCCACCACGACGACGTGCTGCAGCCGGTGCTGCGCCACCTCAAGGTGATGGAGTTCGGCGGCCTCGGCCCCGAGGGCCTGGTGGCCCAGAACGAGCTGGGCGTCTTCCTGGACGGCCTGGACACGCAGGCACGCAAGTTCGAGGAGCGCCAGGCCGCGCTGCTCGCGCGCCGGGAGGCCCGCCGGAACGCGGGCTAGGACGTCCGCGGGGCGCTCCTCCAGGGCGGTCGCGCCCCTCGGGTGGGGGAGAGGAGTGGGTGGATTTTCCGGTTTTTGTCCCGGAAGATTCTGAAAGTGACCAAGATCACACCGTGTCGCTCCGTGGCGCTGCTCAACGCCGGAGAGTGATCACCTCGTCAGGGGTGCCGATCGCCGTCCGTGACCGGAATCCGGTCTGTCGCCGGGCCGCGGGGTTGGCCGGCTTCCCTGGTGGACAAGGGATTTCGCGGACGCCGGTACGGCTTCCGCTCACTGTGAGTCGCTGGAAGGACGGTCGTTCGGCGGGTGGGCGATGGCCCAGCGTGAGGCCCTCCGCGCCCTTGAGGATCACCCCAACGGAGCCCTGGCTGAGTGTCGATTGAGTAACGGGGCTTGAAGTAAGGCAAAATCTCCGCCTCGGGTCGGGCACAAGACCGACCCCCCATGCGTTACGTGCGCTGGAGATACCGCACACACCGCACAACCCGGAGGGGGAGAGCGAAAAATGGCAACCGACTACGACACCCCACGCAAGACCGACGACGAGCTCAACGAGGACAGCATCGAAGAGCTCAAGGCCCGTCGGAACGACAAGGGCGGCAGCTCGGTCGACGTTGACGAGTTCGACGCCGCCGAGGGCATGGAGCTCCCCGGCGCCGACCTCTCGAACGAGGAGCTCGCCGTTCGGGTGCTGCCCAAGCAGGCTGACGAGTTCACCTGCATGAGCTGCTTCCTGGTCCACCACCGCAGCCAGCTCTACAGCGAGAAGAACGGCAACCCGATCTGCCGGGACTGCGGCGCCTGAGCACCGCAGCGGACAGCGCCAGGCACCCGTGGCTCCCGCGGGGCCGGCACAACGCTCCTTCCGGCCCCGGGCAGCGGGGCCGGACGGCAGGTCCGCGGACCGTCCGGAAGGGCGGACCCGGGAGGACGGAGTCGGTCGGCCGCGCGCCGGCCAGGACAAAGTCGTAGGGACGGTCCCGCAGCAGCGGAACCGTCCCTCTCGGTCTTTCGGGGCCCTCGTGGTGCGCCGGCCGGCTACGTACGGGCGCCGCGCCGGGCCCCCTCCAGCGCCTCGGCCAGCTTCATCGGCGAGCGGGTCGACAGATAGAGGTAGGGCGTCGGGTCGGCCGGATCGCTCACCTCGACCCGCAGCGCGGTCGGGACGTAGCTGCGCAGCAGCATGAAGGCGCGGGGATCGGCCTTCGGACCGCGCCAGGCCGCGGCCTCGGCGGGGCTCAGCGCCTGAGCGGCACCCAGCGCGTCCACCGGGATGCGGGCCGGTCCGGCCACCAGCGAGCCCTGCACCACCCGGATCCGGGCCGAGCCGTAGCTGCTGATCGCCACAGCGCCGGCGGCGATGCCGACCACCAGGCCGACCAGGGCGGCCGGACCGCTGACCCGGATCAGGATCAGCGCGAGGGTCAGGCCGACTGCGACCGGGAGCAGCCACCAGGAGCGCGGCACCGTGAGGCGTTCGTCGTACATGCCCTCCATTGTGGGCGCCCTGACGCCCGGCGCGGGACGCCACCCCCATCGGAGGCCTTGCTACCCCTGGGTAGGCTGCGAGCCGTGACCGGTACGACCACCCCCACCACCCCCACCGTCCGGTCGGCGCCCGCGTTGCCGCCGACCCCGACCCCGACCACGCCGCCGCCGGACGCCGTGATCCCGGAGCGCCACCCCCAGGCGCCCGCCCCCGGCACTCGCCTCGGCTCCCACTACGAGCACTGCTTCGGCTGCGGTCCGCAGCACCCCGGCGGCCTGCGGATCGACGCGGTCGCGGGCGAGGACCTGGACGTCACGGCCGAGCTCACCGTCCGGGACGTCCACCAGGGCGGCCCCGGGCTGGCCCACGGCGGGATTCTCACGACGGCGATGGACGAGACCCTCGGCACGCTCAACTGGCTGCTGCACGCGCCCGCCGTGACCGGCCGGCTGGAGACCGACTTCCTCAGCCCGGTGCCCGTCGACTCGGTGCTGCACCTGCGCGCCTGGATCACCGGAGTGCACGGCCGCAAGATCTACAGCGCCGCCGAGGCGCGGATCGGCGGCCCGGACGGGCCGGTCGCCGTGCGCGCTCAGGCGCTCTTCATCCAGGTGAAGCTGGAACACTTCACCACGCACGGTCGTCCCGAGGACATCGAGAAGGTCCTCGACGACCCTGATCTGATGAAGCGCGCACGAGCCTTTGAGGTGAACCCTTGAGCGAGACCCCCCGATCGCAGCTGGACGTCCTGGTCAGGCGCATCGACCCCGAGCTGCCGCTGCCCGAGTACGCGCAGCCCGGGGACGCCGGCGCCGACCTGCGGACCACCGTCGACGCCGAGCTGGGCCCCGGTGAGCGGGCGGTGCTCCCCACCGGCATCGCCATCGCGCTCCCGGACGGTTACGCGGCCTTCGTCCACCCGCGCTCCGGGCTGGCAGCTCGTTGCGGAGTTGCCCTCGTGAACGCCCCGGGGACGGTCGATGCCGGGTACCGTGGAGAGATCAAGGTGATCGTCGTCAATCTGGACCCGCGCGAGGGGGTCAGCTTCCGCCGAGGGGACCGGATCGCCCAGCTGGTCATCCAGCAGGTCGAAAAGGCCCGCTTCCACGAGGTGGTCGAGCTGCCCGGGTCGGCACGCGCCGCGGGCGGGTTCGGGTCGACCGGTGGCCACGCCGCGGTCTAGCATTCCCGCGGCCTCGCAGGAAGCCGAGCAGGTATTCGCATCGGTCTTGGACCGGGAAGGACAGTGACCGTGTTCCGTCGTCGCCAGAAGAGCGAGGACGCTGTCGAGCAGCTCGCCGACGACGCCATCAGCGCCGACGAGACGGCCGATGACGTCGAAGGTTCCGCCGAGAGCGAGAACGTGACCGAGCTGGACCCCGCCGACAAGGTCGGCCTGCCGCCGGCCCCGCGGCCGGACGGCCCGTGGGACCACAGTGAGCTGGAGACCCCGGAGGAGGGGCGAGTCGACCTCGGGGGTCTGCTGGTCCCCGGTGTCGAGGGAATGGAGCTGCGCGTCGAGGTCGCGGGTGACGCGATCGTCGCGGCGACCCTCGTGCTCGGCAACAGCGCCATCCAGCTCCAGGCCTTCGCGGCCCCGAAGTCGGAGGGCATCTGGGGAGAGGTCCGTGAGGAGATCGCCAACGGCATCACCTCGCAGGGCGGCCTCGTCGAGGAGGAGGAGGGCCCGCTCGGCTGGCACCTCCGCGCCCAGGTTCCCGTGCAGCTGCCGGACGGCACCCAGGGCGTGCAGCTGGTGCGCTTCGTCGGGTGCGACGGCCCGCGCTGGTTCCTGCGCGGTGTGATCTCGGGCCAGGCCGCCGTGCAGCCCGAGATGGCAGGAATCCTGGAGCAGGTCTTCCGGCAGACCGTCGTCGTCCGCGGCGAGAGCCCCATGGCTCCCCGCGACCCGATCGTGCTGAAGCTTCCCGAGGACGCCCAGATGGTCGCGGACGGTGGCGGGGCTGCTGCCACCGCCGGCGAGGGCGAGGGCCGTTACGGCTCGCTCGACCCGTTCGCCCGGGGTCCGGAGATCACCGAGGTCCGCTGACCCGGTTCGGTCACCGCGTACCCGCATCGCATCGCATCGCCTCCGCCCGGACCGGGCGGAGGCGATTTGCATGTGGCGGGCCGGTGCCCGTACAGTTCCGGAGTCGCCGCGGGAGACCGGGGTGACAAAGCGGAAAGCGAATCCGATGAATGAAACTCCGGAAAACGGAGCGGAAAACATCTGATAAGCTGGAAACACGAAAGAACGAAGCGCCCGGAGGGCCCGCTGGAAGGCGGTCC
>NZ_JBHWDU010000128.1:0-16167 GCF_042734825.1 Kitasatospora sp. NPDC059648
GGCCCGGGGGGGGGGGGGGGCGGGGGCGTGGCCGGGGGTGGCCGCTCGGGGGGCTGGGTGATTTTCGGACTGCCGACTCTCATCGTGGGGTGCTGGGGGTCGTCGGCAGTCTGAAAATCACCCGTCACGCCCCCTTCCGCAGCCACCCCCTCCACCGCCCCTCCCGCAGCGCGTCCCTCTCGCCTGGGTCGGGTGTGTGTGGGGGTGGGGGAGGTGGAGGGGGTGGGCGCGCGGGGTGGTGGGTGGTGGGCGCGCGAGGCGTCGCCTGCGCGACTGAGAGCAGGGTGTCGTGGGGGGGTGGGGCGTCGCCGACGCGCCCGCGAGGGAGGGGTGGGACTCCGGGATACTGGGGGGTATGAGGCTGACCGAGTTCTGGCGACGGATGTATGCGCACTTCGGGGAGGGGTACGCGGAGTCGTTCGCGTCTGATCACGTGATGAGTGAGTTGGGCGGGCGGACGGTGCGGCAGGCGTTGGAGGCGGGGTGGGAGGCCAAGGACGTGTGGCGGGTGGTGTGCGAGACGCAGGGGGTTTCGGCGTCGCTGCGCTGAGCGGTCGGTGTGGGGGCGGTGGGCCAGACTGTTCGGGTGACTACGAGTGGAGAGCAGGAGCGCCTGCGGGGTGCCGAGGGGGAACGGGCCGGGCGTGATGGGGTGTTGTGGGGCGGGATGCCGCCCTGGTTGCCCCGGGCGATGGTGCTGTTCCTGGTGCTGGTCGGGCTGTTCCAGCTCGCGGACTGGGCTTTTCGGCAGCTGATCGACCTGTTCGTGATGTTGTTGGTGGCGTTCTTCCTCTCGTTGGCGCTGGAGCCGGCCGTGGACCGGATGGCGGCGCGGGGGGTGCGCCGGGGGGTGGGGACCTTCCTGGTGTTCGTGGCGGTCGGGGTGGCGGTGGTGGGGTTCCTCGCGGCGCTCGGCACGCTGTTGGTGGATCAGGTGGCGAAGATCGCCGGAGACATGCCGCACCTGGTCGACAATCTGATGGGCTGGGTCAACCGGACGTTCCACCAGGACCTGTCGCTGGGCGAGTTGCAGAAGCGGGTGCTGAAGGACTCCGGGACGATCGAGGGGTACGCCCAACAGGCGGCGGACAACGTCTGGGGTGTCTCGTCGACGCTGATCGGCGGGCTGTTCCAGACGTTCACGGTGGGGCTGTTCACCTTCTACTTCACCGCCGAGGGGCCGCGGGTTCGGCGGACGGTGTGCTCGTTGCTGCCGCCCGCCAGGCAGGGGGAGGTGTTGCGGGCCTGGGAGATCGCGCTGGCCAAGACGGGTGGCTACCTGTACTCCCGGGCGGTGCTGGCGGTGGTGTCGGCGGCCGGGCACTGGGTGATGTTCGCGCTGATCGACCTGCCGTACTCGGCCGCGCTGGCCATCTGGGTCGGCGTCATGTCGCAGTTCGTGCCGACCATCGGGACGTACCTGGCGGGTGCGCTGCCGGTGCTGGTCGCGCTGACCGTGGAGCCGGTGGACGCGTTGTGGGTGCTCGTCTTCACGGTGGTCTACCAGCAGATCGAGAACTACGTGCTGCACCCGAGGATCACCGCGAGGACGGTGGACGTGCACCCGGCGGTGGCCTTCGGCGCGGTGATCGCGGGGGCGGCGCTGCTGGGGGCGGTGGGCGCCCTGATCGCGATCCCGGCGGCGGCGACCCTGCAGGGCTTCGTCGGGACGTATGTGCGGCGGTACGAGGTGGCGACCGATCCGCGGATCGACCGGGGCGAGCAGCGGCGGGCCCGCCGGGAGCTGCGGCGCGAGGCGGCGCGGCGGCTGCGCCGGATGGTCGGCGGCGACGGGCAGTGACGGACGGTGCCGGGGCGGGCGGCCGGGGGTGACCCTGCCAGCCGCCCCGCGGCGTGTTCGGAGCCGCGAGGCTTGAATCGAACAGATGTTCTTTGTACTCTCCGGCGAGGAGTTTTCCACAGGCCGAGCCGGGTGGGGCTCGTTTGTCAGTGGGACGCGCTAGCGTCGATGACGATGAAGCGCACAGCACAGAACCCGAGGGAAAAAGCCATGGCAGGTACGGACCGCGAGAAGGCCCTGGAGACCGCGCTCGCCCAGATCGAGCGGCAGTTCGGCAAGGGCTCGGTGATGCGCCTCGGTGAGAAGGCGAACGAGCCGGTCGAGGTGATCTCCACCGGGTCGACCGCCCTGGACGTCGCCCTCGGGGTCGGCGGCATCCCGCGCGGCCGAGTGATCGAGATCTACGGCCCCGAGTCCTCCGGCAAGACCACCCTGACCCTGCACCTGGCCGCCAACGCCCAGCGGGCCGGCGGCACGGTCGCCTTCGTCGACGCGGAGCACGCGCTCGACCCCGAGTACGCCAAGAAGCTCGGCGTGGACACCGACGCCCTGCTGGTCAGCCAGCCGGACACCGGTGAGCAGGCCCTGGAGATCACCGACATGCTGATCCGCTCCGGCGCGATCGACCTGGTGATCATCGACTCGGTCGCGGCCCTCGTCCCGCGCGCCGAGATCGAGGGCGAGATGGGTGACTCGCACGTCGGTCTGCAGGCCCGCCTGATGAGCCAGGCGCTGCGCAAGATCGCCGGTGCGCTGAACCAGTCGAACACCACCGCCATCTTCATCAACCAGCTGCGCGAGAAGATCGGCGTGATGTTCGGCTCGCCGGAGACCACGACGGGTGGCCGGGCGCTGAAGTTCTACGCCTCGGTCCGACTGGACATCCGCCGGATCGAGACCCTGAAGGACGGCACCGAGGCGGTCGGCAACCGCACCCGCGTCAAGGTCGTCAAGAACAAGGTCGCCGCGCCGTTCAAGCAGGCCGAGTTCGACATCCTCTACGGCATCGGCATCAGCCGCGAGGGCGGCCTGATCGACATGGGCGTGGAGCACGGGTTCATCCGCAAGTCCGGCGCCTGGTACACCTACGAGGGCGACCAGCTCGGCCAGGGCAAGGAGAACGCCCGCAACTTCCTGCGGGACAACCCGCAGCTCGCCGACGAGATCGAGCGGAAGATCAAGGGCAAGCTCGGCATCGGGCCGAAGACCGAGGAGCCGGCCGAGGCCGCGCCGGAGGCCGTCGCCGCCGACGGCGCCGCGAAGCCGATCGCCGCGACCGCCGCCAAGACGGCCGCGGCGAAGAAGACGGCGGCTGCCAAGGCCTGAGCCGTTGACGCAGTACGACATGGTGGGCGCAGGCCCGGCGGGCCCGGAGGACGACGACTACGGGCCGCCGGACTGGTTCGCCGCGGTCGCGGAGCCCGAACCTGAGCCGCGGCCACGGTCCGACCGGACTCCGGTCCGGGTGGCGCGCGGCGCGGCGCCCGGACCGGCTCAGCCGGTGGAGGCGCTCGGCCTGGTCTCCGCCTCCGAGCTGCCCTCCGGCCGCCGCCGGCGTCGCTCGGCGCTGGCCGAGGAGTCGGAGGCCGCAGGCGGCGGCATGCCCGCGGCGCGGGGTCCGGGCGGGAGCGATGCGGCCGGTCACGGGGGTGCGGCCGCCTCGCCCGCCCGAGCTCGCCGCGGTCGGCGGAGCACGCGCTCCGCCGAGGGCCCGCCGGGCGAGGAGGACGCCGCCCGTCCCTCCCGCAAGCGGGCCGAGGAGGAGGCCGATCCGGAGAGCCGCGCCCGGGGCATCTGCCTGCGGCTGCTCACCGGTGCGGCCAAGTCGCGCAAGCAGCTCGCCGACGCCCTGCGCAAGCGGGAGATCCCGGAGGACGTCGCCGAGGAGGTGCTCACCCGGCTGGAGGAGGTCGGGCTGATCGACGACGCCGCCTTCGCCGCCGCCTGGGTGGAGTCCCGGCACGCCGTCCGGGGCCTGTCCCGGCGGGCGCTGGCCCAGGAGCTGCGCACCAAGGGAGTGGCCGCCGACCTGGTCGAGCAGGCCGTCGCCCAGCTCGACCACGACGACGAGACGGACGCGGCCCGGGCGCTGGTCGAGCGCAAGCTGCGGTCCACCCGGGGGCTGGACCCGCAGGTCCGCACCCGGCGGCTGGTCGGGATGCTGGCCCGACGCGGCTACTCCGAGGGGCTGGCCTTCCGGGTGGTGCGCGGCGCGCTGGAGGAGGAGGCGTCCGGTGAACCGGCCGGGACGCAGTGGGAGTAGCGGAGGATCAGCGGGTTTTTGGTCTGAACCAGGGCCAGTCTTGACCCTTTCGTGACCCGCACCTAGCCTCGCACTCAGTGCGGGGCCGCTTCCGGACGTGCCCCGCGCAGGGACGGGGAGTGGGGCGGATGAGGATCTCGGCGGGCATCGGCACGGGTGGCGCCCTGGTGCCGGTCGTCGGGGCGGGCGTCGCCGTCCTGCTGGTGCTCGCGGTGCTGGCCGTGGTGATCGGGCGACTGCGGGCCGCGCAGCGGCAGGCCCTGGCCGAGGCCGAGCGGGACCGCCGACAGGCCGAGGAACAGTCCGCTCGGCAGCGGACCGAACTCGCCCGCCGCGAGGAGAACCTGGCCGAGGAGCTGCGCCGACTGCGCCGACGGGAGGACGAACTCGCACAGCGCTCGGCCGAGTTGGATCGATCGCGGGGCGAAGTCGAGGTGCTGGCGGCCCGTCGGGCCGAGGCGCTGGAGCGTGCCGCCGGGCTCTCCGCCGAGCAGGCGCACGCCCAACTGCTCCGCGAGGCCGAGGAGTCGGCCCGGCGGGAGGCGGCCGTCACGGTCCGGGAGATCGAGCGCGGGGCGAGGGAGGAGGGCGAGCGCCGGGCCCGGGACATCCTCGCAGCGGCGCTCCAGCGGCTGGCCTCGGAGCAGACCGCGGAGACCGCCGTCACCGTCTTCCGGCTGCCCGGCGAGGGCATGAAGGGCCGGATCATCGGCCGCGAGGGCCGCAACATCCGCGCCTTCGAGGCGGCCACCGGCGTCAACCTGATCATCGACGACACCCCCGCCTCGGTGCAGCTCTCCTGCTTCGACCCGGTCCGCCGGGAGGCCGCCCGGCTCACCCTGGAACAGCTGGTCGAGGACGGCCGGATCCAGCCGAGCCGGATCGAGCACGTCCACGAGCGCAGCCGGCTGGAGGTCGAGCAGCGCTGCGTACGGGCCGGTGAGGAAGCCCTGCTGGACGCCCGGATCGGTGGGATGCACCCCGAACTCGTGCGCACCCTGGGCTCGCTGCGCTACCGCGCCTCCTACGGGCAGAACGTGCTCGGGCACCTGCTGGAGTCCGCGCACCTGGCCGGGATGATGGCCGCCGAACTGGGGGTGGACCCTGAGCCGGTGCGCCGGGCGGCGCTGCTGCACGACATCGGCAAGGCGCTCACCCACGAGGCCGAGGGCAGCCACGCGGCGGTCGGCGCGGACCTCGCCCGGCGGTTCGGGGAGGACCCGGAGGTGGTGCACGCGATAGCCGCGCACCACGGCGAGGTGGAGCCCCGTACCGTGACGGCCGTGCTGACCCAGGCTGCGGACGCCTGCTCAGGCGGGCGGCCGGGGGCGCGCAAGGAGTCGCTGGAACTGTACGTGCGGCGGCTGGCCCGGCTGGAGGAGATCGCACGCTCGCACCCGGGGGTGGCCGAGGTGTACGCGATGCAGGCCGGGCGCGAGGTCCGGGTGATGGTGCGGCCGGACGCGGTGGACGACCTCGGTGCGGAGCTGATCGCCCGTGAGGTGGCCCGGCAGGTCTCGGCGGAGCTCACCTACCCGGGTCAGATCCGGGTCACGGTCGTCCGGGAGAGCCGGGCCACGGCCGTCGCCGGTTAGCTGGCGGAATCCACTTCCTGGGGCTCCTGGGCCGGCTCCGGTTCGGGCTGGGCGGCGATCGGGGCCGGGCCGCCGCGGGCGCGGTCGGCGAGTGCCAGGAGCTCCTCGGCGGCGGCGCCCTGGGTGACGCCGACCAGGTGGCCGTCCGGGCGGATCAGCAGCACGGTGTGCGGCCCGGCGCCGGGGTACTCCTCGGTGACGAGCACCTCGGCCGGCACCGGCAGCGCGGCGGCGACCTCGGCCAGCCGGGGCATCAGCCCGGCGCCGAGCCAGTGCTCGGCCGACCAGACGGTTGTGCCGGGGGCGACCAGGAGCAGCAGGAAGGTGGTGCCGAGCCGGGCGTGCAGGTGGTCCGGGGTGCCGTCGTCGGCGAGCACCGGCAGGTCCGGGACGAGCACGCCGGGGGCGGTGGCGGGCAGCAGCTCGCTGAGCGAGGTGGCGCCGCGCGCGCCGCGTTGCACCGGCACCCGGCCGGGGACGCCGGAGGGCGCCGCCGGGTAGGCGGGAGCGCCGCCGAAGCGGCCGGTGCCCAGCTGGCCGTCGGCGAGCAGCGGGGCGTGCTTGCGGAAGCCGCCGACCAGCAGCGAGCGCCGGGTCTGCTGCCAGCCGCGCAGCGGGCGCAGCAGCGGCATGGACTGGTCGACGGCGCGCAGTCGGGCACCGACCGCGCCGCGGCGTTCGGCCTCGTAGCCGTCCAGCAGGGAGCCACCGGGCTGGGGGCCGCCGGAGTGGAGGTGCCAGGCGAGGGCGAGCCGCCAGGCGAGGTTGTCGGCGTCGCGCAGCCCGTCGGCGAGGTTCTGCATGCCGAGTGCGCCGTGCAGGTGGGCGGCGTCGCCGGCCAGGAAGCAGCGGCCGCTGCGGAAGCGGGCGGCCAGGCGCTGCTGGGCGGTGTGGTCGGCGGCGGCGAGCAGCTCGTAGCGGGGGAGTTCGCCGCACCAGCCGGTGAGGGTCGAGGTGACCCGGGTGAGCAGGGTGTCGCCGGTGACGATGCCGGGCCAGGTGGCGTGCGGGTCGACCGGTTCGGTGGGAGCGGGCCGGCCCGGGGGCAGTCGCCAGTCGAGCCGCCAGACGCCGTCCGGCAGCGGCCGCGCGGTGGCTTCGCGGTCGCCGCGCCACGGGGGTTCGCGGTGCAGCCGGGCGCCGTCGAAGGGCAGGTCGACCCGGACGGTGGCGACGGCGTTGCGGTCGACGGCCGGGCGGCCGGGGAAGCGGATCTTCAGCAGCTTGCGGACGGTGGAGCGGGCGCCGTCGCAGCCGACCAGGTGGCTGCCGCGCCACCAGGCGGCGGTGCCGTCCTGGGTGCCGTGGGTGCGGACGCTGACCCCGTCCCGGTCCTGTTCGAGCTCGACGACCCGGTTCAGGGGGACCAGCCGGACCAGCGGGGTGCCGGTCAGGGCGTCGCGCAGGCCGCGCTGGAGGCGGTGCTGGGGGAGGTGGAAGGTGGGCGAGTCGGTGAGGTCGATCCGCAGCACCTCCTGGCGGCGACGCCAGATGGCGAAGGAGTCCCACAGCGCCGAGTCGGAGACGGCCCGGGAGTAGCCGATCCTGGTCAGGAAGGCGGTGGCGTCGGCGCCGAGGACGACGCTGCGGGGGCCCTCGGGGCAGAGCCCGGAGCCCTCGTCCAGGACGACGGTCGGCACCTCGTGCCGGGCCAGCGCGAGGGCCAGGGCCAGACCGACCGGTCCGGCCCCGACCACGATCACCGGGTCCATGCGGGGACCTCCGGGCACGAACCGGCCCATGGGCCGGCGTCAGTTACCGCTGCCGCATATGCCGCGTGGATGCTCCCGGGAGGTGTCACGAACAGCAATGCAACAGTTCACCTGCGTGTCCGTCAAGCAGCAGCTGAAGTGCGCCGGTTCGCGCCGCGACGGCCGCGTGCTTCGATCCACCGCGCGAGCGCGGTCAGCAGCAGGCACAGCGCGATGTAGATCGGCGCGATCACCAGCACCACGGGGATGTAGGGGAAGCCCGCGGCGTTCATCGGCTGGCTGGCGATCTTCTTGCCCATGAACAGCAGCTCGTTGTACGTGATGATGTAGCCGAGCGAGGTGTCCTTGAGGGTGACGACCAGCTGGCCGATCATCGACGGCAGCATCGAGCGGACGGCCTGCGGCACCAGGATGGTGGACATCACCTGGGTCTTGCGCATCCCGAGGGCGTACGCCGCCTCGCCCTGGCCGCGCGGGACGGCGTTGACGCCGCTGCGGATGATCTCGGCCTGGACCGAGCCGTTGTAGAGGGTGAGGCCGAGCACCAGCGCCCACATCGGGTCCTTGGCGAAGAACGCGTAGTAGAGCGCCACGATCAGGATCAGCAGCGGCATCGCCCGGAAGAACTGGACGACCGCGGTGCAGACCCAGCGGACCGGCCGGTGGTCGGAGAGCGTGCCGGAGGCCAGCAGCGCGCCCAGGGTGAGCGAGAAGGCGGCCGCCAGGCCGAAGGCCTTCAGGGTGGCCAGCAGGCCGTCCACGATCATCTGCTGGACGAAGTTGTACTGGAACGGGTCCCACAGGTCGGCGTCGAACTGGCCGTTGTCGGCGAGCGCGCTGACGGCGTACCAGAGCAGCCCCGCGATGCCGAGCAGCGAGAGCACGCCGAACAGCCGGTAGCGGGCGCGGGTCCGGGGGCCGGGGATGTCGTAGAGGACGCTCGCCGAGTCCTGCCGCTGGAGACTCATCGGACCACCGCCAGTCGGGATTCCAGGAAGCGGAAGAGGGAGGCGACCGTCGCGCTGATCAGCAGGTAGGCGCAGGCCACCCAGAAGAAGATCGAGAAGATCGAGTAGCCGCGCTCGGAGAAGGTCTGCTGGGCGCTGTACAGCTCGCTGACGCTGAACGCGCCGGCGATCGCCGAGTTCCTGGGCAGCGCGATGAACACGCTGCTCATCGGGCCCAGCACCGTCCGGGAGGCCTGTGGCAGGACCACCAGGGTGAGGGTCTGGAAGAAGTTCATGCCGAGGCTGCGGGCCGCCTCCGCCTGGCCGAGCGGCACGGTGTTGATGCCGGAGCGGATCACCTCGCAGACGAACGAGGCGGTGTACCCGCCGAGCGCCAGCACCGCGAAGGTGAGGTGGCTGAAGTGCACCCCGAGCGGCGGCAGGCCGAAGGTGACGGCGAAGAACAGCAGGGTCAGCGGGGTGTTGCGGAACAGCGTCACCCAGGTGGTGCCGAAGGCGCGCAGGACCGGCACCGGGGAGACCCGGAAGGCCGCCAGCAGGGTGCCCAGCAGCAGGGCGAGCAGGGCGCTGAGCGCGCTCAGCTCGATCGTCTGCAGGAAGCCGTCGCGGAACAACGCGAAGTTGTCCTGCTCGAACAGGAACCCCATCCGGCGGCCCTCCTCTCACAGATGGTCGGGAAGCGGGGGTGGATCAGTAGCGGTCGAGGGTCGGGATCGCCGGGGCGGCCGAACCGGACGCGCCCAGGGTCGCGTCGTAGGCCTTCTTCCAGTCGCCGTTGTCCTCGTGGGCCTTCAGGGCGTCGCTGATCGCGTCGCGCAGCACCTTGTCGTCCTTGTTCAGGCCGACGCCGTAGTTCTCCTTGGTGAACGGCTTGCCGACCACCTTGAGCTTGGGGGCGTACTTGGAGGCGTAGCCCTTGAGGATCGCGTCGTCGGTGGTGACCGCGTCGACCTCGCCGGACATCAGCTTCTCGACGCAGGCCGAGTAGGTGTCGAACTGGGTGACCTTCGGGTTGTACGGCTGGATGTTCTTGATCGAGGTCGAGCCGGTGGCGGTGCAGATGTTCTTGCCGCTGATGCTGTCCGGGCCTGTGATCGAGGTGTTGTCGCTCTTCACCAGGAAGTCCTGGCCGGCGATGTAGTACGGGCCGGCGAAGGAGACCGTCTTCTTGCGCTCGTCGTTGATGCTGTAGGTGCCGACGTAGAAGTCGATCTGGCCCTTGGCGATGGCCGGCTCGCGCTGCGAGGAGACCAGGGTCTGCCACTTGATCTGCTGCGGGGTGAAGCCCAGGTCGGCGGCGACCATCTTGGCTATCTCGATGTCGAAGCCGCTGCGGTCGCCGCTGGCGACGTCCTCCCAGCCGAGGTTCGGCTGGTCGGCCTTGGCGCCGATGATCAGCTGGCCGCGCTTCCTGGCCTCGGTGATGACCGGGGAGTCGATCTTGACGTCGGTCTTGACCGTGTAGGTCGGAAGAGCCGGGGCGTTGCTCGCGGTCGCCGCGTTGGAGGAGGGGGTGCCGTCCTTGCCACAGGCGGCGGTGGCGGTGAGCGCGACGGCACAGAGCGCCACGGCGAGGGTGCGGGAAGTCCTCATGAGGGGTGTACTCCTGGGGCTGGGCCACGGGCGGACCGGGCTCTGGCGTCTGGAAGTCGTGCACGGGCAGGGCCGTCCGGCGCCGTTGCCGGAGGTGGCCCCGCGTGGTCTCGAAGCGTCAGTGGTGCAGGATCTTCGAGAGGAAGTCCTTGGCGCGGTCGGAGCGCGGCGCGGTGAAGAACGCGTCCGGGGTGTTCTGCTCGACGATCTTCCCGTCGGCCATGAACAGCACCCGGTTCGCGGCGGAGCGGGCGAAGCCCATCTCGTGGGTGACGACGACCATCGTCATGCCGTCGGCGGCCAGCTGGCGCATGACCTCCAGCACCTCGTTGACCATCTCCGGGTCGAGCGCGGAGGTCGGCTCGTCGAAGAGCATCACCTTCGGCTTCATCGCCAGCGCCCGGGCGATGGCCACGCGCTGCTGCTGGCCGCCGGAGAGCTGGGCCGGGTACTTGTCCGCCTGCGCGCCGACACCGACCCGGTCGAGCAGCTCGCGGGCGGTCTTCTCGGCGTGCGAGCGGAGCACCTTGCGGACCTTGACCTGGGCCAGGACCACGTTCTCCAGCACGGTCTTGTGCGCGAACAGGTTGAAGCTCTGGAACACCATGCCGACCTCGGCGCGCAGCTTGGCCAGCTCCCGTCCCTCGGCGGGCAGCGGGCGGCCGGACAGGGTGATCGTGCCGGAGTCGATCGTCTCCAGCCGGTTGATCGTCCGGCAGAGCGTGGACTTGCCGGACCCGGAGGGGCCGATCAGCACGACCACCTCGCCCTGCTCGATCTCCAGGTCGATGTCCTGGAGCACGTGCAGCGCGCCGTAGTGCTTGTTGACGTTGCTCAGCACGACCAGCGGGGCGGCTGCGGGGGTGGAGTCCTCGACCGGGCTCTCGGTCATCGCGCCTGCTCCCTACTGTGTCGAACTGGGTCGTTTCGTGCCTACCCAAGAAGTCCCAACTCCCTTGGGTGGCAGAGGTGGTGCGAATCCGGGAGCCGCGACCGGCGGAGCCGCAGCCCCCGGTGGGGCGACCTTAGGAGCGCTGACGGTGCCCCGTCAGCCGATCTGAGCGGAACTTGAGGATCACGAAACGGCCACACGGCGCGTACGCACTGTTCGCGAGTGTGCCGACGGGGCATGTCACAGCGGGAATCCGTGCGGGTGCTCCCCGTCCCCCACGAGCCCGGTACGCGGTCGAACCTGGCGCCGGGCCGCGCACTGGCCCATACTGCGCAGGACCGGGCCCCTACCGAATCGGCCCGGCGACCACGTGGGGAGGGAGGAGAACGGGATGCGACTGCTGCTAGTCGAGGACGACGAACGCGTGGCCGCGGCACTGGTCGCGGTGCTCGGCCGGCACGGCTTCCAGGTGCGGCACGCCCGCAGCGGGCACGAGGCGCTGGACGCCCTGGTGCCGGACGGCGACGAGCCGTACCGCGTCGTGCTGCTCGACCTCGGGCTGCCCGACCGCGACGGCTTCGAGGTGTGCAGCCGGATCCGGGCCGGCAGCGGGGTCCCGGTGATCATGGTGACGGCCCGCGCCGACATCCGCTCCCGGATCCACGGCCTCAACCTGGGCGCCGACGACTACGTCACCAAGCCGTACGACATGGGCGAGCTGCTCGCCCGCATCCACGCGGTGGCCCGCCGCGGCGCCCAGCCGTCCTCGGTGGCGGCGTCCGCGCCCGACGCCGTACCGCAGCAGCGCGGCCCGCTGGAGTCCCGCGGCATCCGGATCGACCGGGAGCGCCGCCGGGTCAGCGTGGACGGTCGCGACGTGCCGCTCACCCGCAAGGAGTTCGACCTGCTGGCGCTGCTCGCCCAGAGCCCCGGCGTGGTCTACCGGCGCGAGCAGATCTTCAGCGAGGTCTGGCGCAGCGGCTGGGAGGGCAACGGCCGCACCCTGGAGGTGCACATCGGCTCGCTGCGCAACAAGCTCGCGCTGCCGGGCCTGGTCGAGGCCGTGCGCGGCGTCGGCTACCGGCTGATCCCCGACGGCCCGACCTCCACCGCGGCCGCCCCGGCCCCGTCTGCCCCCGCGGAGCACTGACCGCACGTGCGCACCCGCCTGCTCGGCATCCTGATCGCCCTCATGCTCTGCGTCCTGGCTGCCCTGGGGCTGCCGCTCGCGGCGGCGTTCGCGGCGGCCGAGCAGAGCAGGGTGGTGGTCGACCGGCTCGACGACGCCGCCCGGTTCGCGCAGGACCTGCCCACCTCCGGCGCCGCCGCCCTGGACTCCGCGCTCAAGGCCGACCCGGAGCCCGCCCCCGGCGACCTCAGCCGGCGGCACGCCATCGAGGCCGAGGTCCAGCGCTACTTCGACCTGTACGGCGTGCGCCTGGGCATCTTCCAGCGCGACGGCGCACCGATCGCGGTCGCGCCGCGCGACTGGCGGGTGCCCGCCGTCGGCTGGGGCGCCCAGGCCTTCCAGGAGGCGCTGGACGGCCGGCGCAGCCACAACCCGCCGCAGGTCTGGCCGTGGTCCCAGGAGCGGACGATCACCGTCGCCGCCCCGGTGGTGCGCGACGGCGACGTGGTCGCGGTGGTGCTGAGCGAGTCCCCGGCCGGGGCGCTGCGGGCCCGGGTGCTGCACAAGTGGCTGGTGCTCGCCGGCGGCGAGGCGGCCGCGATGGCCGTCGCCGTGCTGCTGGCCGTGCGGCTCACCGAGTGGGTGCTGCGCCCGGTGCGCACCCTGGACCGGGCCACCCACGACATAGCGACCGGCCGGATGGCCGCACGGGTCGCACCCGGCGGCGGACCGCCCGAACTCCAGCGGCTGGCGCGGTCGTTCAACGAGATGGCGGACCACGTGGTGCACGCCATGGACCAGCAGAAGGCCTTCGTCGCGGACGCCTCGCACCAGCTGCGCAACCCGCTCTCGGCCCTGCTGCTGCGGGTCGAGGTGCTCGGCCTGGAACTGCCGGAGGGGCACGAGGAGGAGCTCGGCGGTGTGCGGGAGGAGGGCTCCCGGCTGGCCCGGGTGCTGGACGACCTGCTCGGGCTGGCCACCGCCGAGCACGCCCGTCCCGAACCCGAGCAGACCGATCTCGCCCAGCTGACCCTCGCCCGGGTGGACGGCTGGCGGCCGGTGGCCGCACAGCGCGGGATCGACCTGCGCTGGGACGGCCCGGCGCTGGCGATCGGCATGGCGGACCCGATCGGCTTCGGCTCCGCACTGGACGCCGTCCTGGACAACGCGCTCAAGTTCGGCCCGTCCGGCAGCGAGGTGCGGCTGCGGGTAGCGGTGCGCCGGGACGAGGTCGCGGTGACCGTCAGCGACGCCGGACCGGGGCTGACCGAGGACGAGCTGTCCCGGGCCGGGGACCGGTTCTGGCGCAGCGCGCGGCACCAGAACGTGGACGGCTCCGGGCTGGGCCTGTCGATCGCCCGCACCCTGCTGGCGGCCGGCGGCGGCACGCTCGGCTTCGCCCCGGTCGAGCCGACCGGGCTCGCGGTGACCCTGGCGGTGCCGCGGCCGGAACGGCCGTAGGGCCCCGGGGCCCTAGGGTTTCACCGACCGGTAGTAGCGCGCCGCGCCCACGTGCAGCGGGAGCGGGTCGGTGTAGACGGCGGTGCGCAGGTCGACCAGCTGGGCGGCGTGCACCTGGGCGCCGATCTGGTCCCGGCTGTCTATCACCGCCCGGGTCATGCCCTCCACCAAGCCCGGGTCCACGTCGTCCCGGGTGACCAGCAGGTTGGGCACGGCCATGGTGGCGACCGGGTCCTTGGGCTCGGCGTTCGGATAGGTGCCCTTGGGCATGGTGGCCGCCCGGTAGGCGCCGATGCCGTCGCCCTCCGCCTTGTGCAGCGCCTCGGACAGGTCGGCCAGCGGGACGATCCGGATCCGGAAGCGTTCGGAGAGGTCGGTGAGCGCGCTGGTGGGCAGGCCGCCGGACCAGAAGAAGGCGTCCAGCCTGCCCTCGCGCAGCTCGTCCGAGCCGTCGCTGACGCCCGCCGGGACGGCGGTGATGTCGTGGTCCGGGTCCAGCCCGGCCGCGGTCAGCAGCCGCCTGGTCACCAGGTTCACCCCGGACTGCGGCAGCCCGACGCCGACCCGCAGGCCCTTGAGGTCGGCGGTGCGGTGCACCGGGGAGTCGGCCGGGACGATCAGCTGCAGGTAGTCGTCGTACAGCCGGGCGATCGCCCGCAGCCGGTCCTTGCCGGGGCCCTGGTAGGCGGCGACCGCGTCGGCGGTGGCGATGGCGAAGGTGTCCTGGCCGTTGATCACCCTGGTCAGGTTCTCCACCGAGCCGTCGGTGCTGTCCAGGGCCAGCCGCACCCCCGGCATGGTCTGCGAGACGTGGGCCCGCAGCAGTTGCCCGTACCGGTCGTAGACCCCGCGCGGGACGCCGGTCGCGAAGTGGGTCTCCCCGCGCGGGTACCCGGGCGAGCGGCCCGCGGACAGCCACCAGCCGCCCAGGCCGGCGACCAGCAGTACCAGCACCAGCACCGTCCGCCACAACGGGCTGCGGGCCGCGCGACGGACGGCGGCGCCGAGACGTGACGGAACGGTGGGGGTCATGCAGGGATAGTGCCAGGCGCTTGGGCCGAACGGGAGGGGAACGGACCGGCGAAGCTGCGGGAGCCGATCGGCGAAGCTCCGGGACCGCCGCGGTGAAGCTCCGGAAAAACCGGCTCGCGGCTGCCCGTACCCTGGTCTGGTGAGCGGTGAGAGCGGATTGAAGAGCTACAAGGTCGTCACGCACGGCTGTCAGATGAACGTCCACGACTCCGAGCGGCTGTCCGGCCTGCTGGAGGACGCCGGGTACGTCAAGGCCGGTCCGGACGGCGACCCGGACCTGGTCGTGTTCAACACCTGTGCGGTGCGCGAGAACGCCGACAACAAGCTGTACGGCAACCTCGGACAGCTCGCGCCGGCCAAGAGCCGCCACCAGGGCATGCAGATCGCCGTCGGCGGCTGCCTGGCCCAGAAGGACCGCGAGACCATCGTCAAGCGCGCCCCCTGGGTCGACGTGGTGTTCGGCACCCACAACATCGGCCACCTGCCGGCGCTGCTGGAGCGGGCCGCCGTCGAGCGCAAGGCCCAGGTCGAGATCCTGGAGTCGCTGGAGACCTTCCCCTCCACGCTGCCCACCCGCCGCGAGTCCGCGTACGCGGCCTGGGTCGCCATCTCGGTCGGCTGCAACAACACCTGCACCTTCTGCATCGTCCCCGCGCTGCGCGGCAAGGAGGAGGACCGCCGCCCCGGCGACGTCCTCGCCGAGATCGAGGCGCTGGTGGACGAGGGCGTCATCGAGGTGACCCTGCTCGGCCAGAACGTCAACGCCTACGGCTCCGACCTGGGCGACCGCGAGGCCTTCTCCAAGCTGCTGCGCGCGGCCGGCCAGATCGAGGGCCTGGAGCGGATCCGCTTCACCTCGCCGCACCCGCGCGACTTCACCGACGACGTGATCGCCGCGATGGCCGAGACCCCGAGCGTGATGCACCAGCTGCACATGCCGCTGCAGTCCGGCTCGGACCGCGTCCTCAAGGCGATGCGCCGCTCCTACCGGCAGGAGCGTTTCCTCGGGATCATCCGCAAGGTCCGCGAGGCGATGCCGGACGCGGCGATCTCCACCGACATCATCGTGGGCTTCCCCGGGGAGACCGAGGAGGACTTCGAGGAGACGATGCACGTCGTCCGCGAGGCCCGCTTCACCAACGCCTTCACCTTCCAGTACTCCAAGCGCCCCGGCACTCCCGCCGCGGAGATGGAGGACCAGGTGCCGAAGGAGGTCGTCCAGGCCCGCTACGACCGGCTGATCGCGCTCCAGGAGGAGATCTCCTGGGACGAGAACAAGAAGCAGGTCGGCCGCGTCCTGGAGGTCCTGGTCGCCGAGGGCGAGGGCAAGAAGGACGACCGGACCCAGCGGCTGTCCGGGCGCGCGCCCGACAACCGGCTGGTCCACTTCAACCCGAGGCTCCGAGGGTCGGACGACGAGCACGGCACGAAGCCGGAGGAGCCGGTGCGCCCGGGCGACATGGTGACCGTCGAGATCACCTACGCCGCCCCGCACCACCTGCTGGCCGAGGGCCCGGCCCTCGCCGTGCGCCGCACCCGGGCGGGCGACGCCTGGGAGAAGCGCCAGGCCAAGGCCGCCGACAAGCCGGCCGGCGTGATGCTCGGCCTGCCGAAGATCGGCGCCCCGGCCGAGCTGCCGCTGGCCGCCCCGGCGGGCGGCGCCTGCTGCGGCGACTGACACCCGCGCCCTGACGGCGGCCCGGCGGGAGCACCTGCGCTCC
>NZ_JBHWDU010000129.1:0-15950 GCF_042734825.1 Kitasatospora sp. NPDC059648
CCCTGACGCCCTGCCTCCCGCCGGTGTGACCGGCCACGGTCAGACCGCCCGGGGCAGCGTGACGAGTCCCGCCGGAATGCCGGTGCACAGGTCTAGGCCGGGTCGTCCGAGCTGACGGTGTCGCGCTGGAGGCCGGCCCGCTGGTCAAAGGTTGTCCCCCGTCCTTCCACGACGGGGGACAACCCGCTGCCAGCCTATTGGTCGCCCAACCGTCTCCACATCTATCGGGTGACCGAGAGCCGTACCACGTGAGCGACTGGCGCACACAAGCACCCGGGACCGTACACAGCAGCCCAGCACCGATCCCGGGCACAACCGGACCTCCAACAGCCCCTATCCCCACCGCCGCGGACCGGTCGCACCCGACTCCCAGCAACAGCCGAGTACCGCTGCACCACCCCGTCATAGGTCAATCGGGAAGTGGATGGTTTGCCATGAGCGTTACCGCGTTCCTTCTCGCCCTCGGCACCACCTGTCGCATCACCCGTTTCATTACCAAGGACACGCTGGCAGCGGGGTTCAGGTCGTGGACCGCAGCTCGCTTCGGCGACGACTCCCGAGCGACCTATCTGGTCAGCTGCGGATGGTGCACCAGCATCTGGGCCGCCACCGCCACCGCCCTGTACGCCACCTTTTTGGAGGGCTCACCATGGTTCCAGATACCCACGGCTACCCTGACGCTCTCGTACCTGGCGGGGATCGCTTCACGCTGGCTGGACTGACCGACGACGGCCCCATGAACCCCCTGCCCCACGAATCGAAGCCGAAAGGATGGCGGCCATGTCTTGCAACTGCGGCGGAGGATCCCCACACACCACCATCGTCTACCAACTGAACCTGCCCGACGGCACCATCCGTCGGTACGTCACCTACCAGGAAGCCGTCGACGCAAACCAACGCGCGGGCGGCACAGGAACAATCACTGTCTCCAGCCAATAGGCCGAGGAGCTTCCCCCTGAGCGGAAAACGACCCGCGATCGGACGGGGGCTGCACCGCTCGGTTCACCCCTTCCCGCACAGCCCGGACACCGTTTCCGTCGCAGGTCACGGCAGTTAATGACCGACGAGAACGACCCGGCTCGGCGGGAAGGGTCCGACCGACTGTACGAAGCTGTCCTCGGCATCTGGCGGGCCGGCAGGTGAGACCGCGCCGCCGGATGGCATGTTCGCGGCCGGAAGATTGCAGGTCAGAAGCCCTGGTCATCTGCTGATCATCAGGTCTAGCATTCCCGCCACGGCGGCCCCACCACAGCACCATCGGGCCGCCGAGCAGAGCAGCCGCGCCGCGGCTCGGCGCTGCTGGCCTCCCACCGGCCGGGCCCCGCGAAACACCCCCCCTGCTTCCCCGGGACCCGGCCGCCTGCGCTCCGTCCCTGTGGACGCCCGGAACACAAGGTGCGGATCTACGGGGCCTTGTGCCCGCGGCGAGAGCGTGCGGCCCGCTGCATCTCGGCCTCCGCCAGGTGCCGGCGCCCGGCGGCGAGGTCCTGGCGGACCCGCTCCTCGACGGCGGCGAACACCCGGGAGTAGGTGCAGTCGTACGCCTCGATCAGCTGGTAGGTCCACATGCCCGGGACGACATCCCGGCCCAGGAGCTCCCGCTCGACCATGCCGTTAGGGCCGACCGGCGGTCAGGATGCAGATCGGAGCCCTCCCGTCGTTGCGGTCACCGTCCGTGAACGTTCCGGGGTGCCATGGCGGCCATCCGGACGGGCGGGTGCGGGCTGGTACCGCGTCTCTCTCGCGTGAAGTCCGCTGTATGTGTATAGGCCCAGGCCTGAGTGTTGGATGTCTTCAATGGTGAAGTCCTGCACCTGGTGCCACTGGTATTCGCGAGTGCCGAGAGCACTGGTGGTCTCAATGCCCTGGGGTCCGATGGTCAGGTCCCAGCCTCTGGACATGCGGTGCATGACTGTGAGTACGGGCAGCGCCAGAAGGAACAGTAGCGCCGGAGCACCGACGATCGATGACAGAACGAACCAAGCCATCCACGCGTTGTCCTGTTGCCCGCCCCCGATCTCGATGCGGTGTAGCGCCAGGGGGACGACGACCCCCGGCGGGGCCAGCATCAGCGCCGCCACCGCCATGCGGACCATGAAGCGCTTCGGCGCAGGATCGGCGTAGGTTTCTACTGTCAATCCCCTGTAACCGTGGAGTCCCCCGTTATGCGGCCTTGGCCTCCTGACGGGCCTCGGCGCGTGCCTTGCTGATGATCCGTTCGAACTCCATGGGCGGCAGGCCGCCGGCCGCGCTGTGGGGTCAGTCCATGGTCGGCCAGTTCCAGCCGAGCTGGATGAACATGCCGAGGCGGTCGCTCACAGCGCGGATCTCGGCGATTCGGCCGGCGCAGACGGTGAAGATCCAGATCTGCTCGACGTCGCAGCGGCGGTGGGTCGGCTCGGGCATCCGGGCGTGGTAGCCCGTGTGGACACCGGCCACCCGCAGCCGGGCAACGACCTCGTCACCCTCGGCGATGAGCTGCTCGATGTGGAAGCCGTCGCCCTCGGCCTCGGTGCTGAAGGCGGCCAGCTGGAGGCGGAATCCCTCGATGGCGGCGCCGGGGGCGTCTTCCTCGCCGAAGATGATCTTGTTGTGGTCGATGACCGACGGGGAGAGCAGCTGTACCCAGCCCTCGCCGGAGCGGTCGTTGAGCGCGGCGACGAAGTCGCGGATGACCTGCTTGTTGATGGTGGTCGACATCGTGGTTCCCCCTGCGGCGGCCTGTTTCTTACGGTGTAAGTTTCGCTGGAGATGAGTGTTCTCTTATGCTGTAAGAAAGTCAAGCCGGTGCGGGGAGGCGGAGGGCGGAGATGACGATTCATCAGGCGGCTCGGCGCGGCCGGGGCGAGCGGGTCGGGCTGAGCAGGCGGCAGATCCTCGACGCGGCGCTCGGCCTGGTCGACCGGGACGGGCTCAAGGGCCTGACGATGCGTTCGCTCGGCCAGGAGCTGGGAGTGGAGGCGATGACCCTCTACCACTACGTGCCCAACAAGGACGCCCTGCTGGACGGCCTGGTGGAGCAGGTGTTCACGGCGGCGACCCCCGCCACGGACGGCTCGGCCGACTGGCGCACGGCCCTGCACGCCTACGCCACCGCCCTGCGCGAGGGTCTGCTACGGCACCCGGCCGTACTCCCGCTCGCCACCTCCCGACCCGCCGTCACGCCGGCGACCCTCGACGACCTCGAGGCTCTCCTGCGCCTGCTCACGGCCGGCGGTTTCCCGCTCGGCCGCGCCCTGCACGCGCTCAACTCCCTTGCCGTGTTCGTGATCGGCCACGCGACGGCGGAGGCCCAGATCGTAGTCGGAGCCGAGGAGGCCGGTGGCGCCGACTGGTTGGCCGCGCTCGAGGCCGAGCGGTACCCGCTGCTGATCCGCGCCGCGATCGAGGGGGTCGGCGCGGACGACGCCGAGCGGTTCGCCTTCGCGCTCGATGCCCTGCTACTCGGCTTCGACGCGCTGCGCTCGGATTGAGGCGGAGCCAGCGTCACTGGATCGCCGTCCGGGCCGTCTGTCCCCCCGGGTGGTCAGGGCCAACCGGCACGCCGACGCCGACCTCCAGAACGCGCTGCGCCGCGAGCGCCACCGGCATCAGGATGTCGCCGCCTGCGCCCGCGAGGCCACTCTCCGCGCCCGCCAGACCGCGGGCGAGCAGCCGCCAGCGCCGGTGGAGTCGCCGGTGGACTGGTTACGGATCGACGCCCGGCGCCACGCGGCGCGGATCCTCCAGACGGTGAAGCTGCGCGCGTTCAGCCCGCGGGCGACCGAGTGGCAGCGCGTGCACGCCGTCGCTGCCAGGTTGCACCTCGAACACGGTCAGACCCCACAACCGACTTCAGCCGGCCCCAGACGTTCACCACCACTGATGTCACCCTGGACGTGGTCCACCAAGCCGACCGCCCTCGCGAAGCGAGTGAACCCGCGGCCCCGGTCGCTCCGGTCGCTGCCATGGCCGCGATCCCCGGCGACATACCGATCCCCGAGCCGACGCTGCGTCGGACCACCGGCCGGCGGCCGCTCTGCGGATCCGGCCCGCTACTGGTCGGAAGACACTTGGTGGGTCCTGGCAGGCGCGTTTCCATCAGTCCCGTCGCCGGCGCGGGAAAGCCCCTGCCCAGCGCCCAGGTCACGCTGCTCGCACCACCTCAGCCAGCGGCATCCGGGCCGGTACGGGTCGCGCGGCGCCAGCCGTCGGTGATGTGGGCGCCGCCCGTGGGGTGGGCACCGGGCCGGTCGGGTAGCCGCGCGCCATGACGCCCCATGCCAAACCATCCGCGGTGTGACCGGTGCCTCCAGCCGGATCGGGTACGAGCTCGCCAGGGAGTACGCCGAACACGGCTTCGACCTGCTGATCAACGCCGAGGACGGCCACCTCGCCGAGGCCGCCGACCGCCTGCGCGGCGCCCAGGTGGCCCGGCAGGGCTTCGAAGCGCTGATGGCCGGCAAGGACAAGATCACCGCCGGCTCCCTCAAGACCCGGGCCCAGGCCGCGGCCAACAAGGTCCTGCCCGACAGCGCCAAGGCCGAGCTGCACCGCGGGATGGCCGAACACGGCTCCGGCGACGACTGACCGGCGCCTGGCCCCACCGGAGCACCGCATGAACTCCCCGACACCCCCACTGAAGATCGCGACCTGGATCACCGACTTCTACAACACCCGCCGCCGGCACAGCGCGGCCGGCGGCCTGCCGCCCGCGGAGTTCGAACGGATCATCAGCAAAGCACGAGCCGACGCCCATCAGGAGGCCAAGGCCGCATTGCGGAGGACTCCACGATTACAGGGGATTGACACCAAGGTAAAACGTCGCTACTGCAGGGAAGGACCTGTCCCAGCCGGTTAGGGGTGGTGATCATCTATCCCGGGTCCTGCATCACGAGCTCCCCGACAGAGCCCGTAAGGTCGAGGAGGTCAGCAACCAGTCGACTGGCTCTCGGCGATGTGGCGCAGCAGGGCGGTCACGTGGCTGGCGGGCATCATGAGTTCGCCGCCGTCGTGCCGGTAGAAGACGAGGGGGAAGCGTTGGTCATGCTGGTCTTCGTCCACGGGTGTTCCTTTTTGTCGTGTGTTTCGGTCAGTCGGTGGCAGGTGCCGCACTCGGCGCGGCCGTGCGAGCCGATCTTGGGGGCGTCGTCCTGTTCGTAGTGGGGGTCGGCATCGACCGCGGTGTCGTCCTCAACGGAGCGGGTCGCGCCCGTCGCCCCATGAACGGGTCCACTGCGCGTGCCGGGACGCCTTCGGCTGTTGGGTGGTGGTAATTCGTCTTCTCCGGGGAACGGGTCGTGCCTCCCGGAGCTGGCCGGGACGGTGAGGTGCGACGGGGTCAGCCCGTCACGGTCCTGGCGTGCCGGGTGAGCGCGTCCAGGAGGGCGGTCTGCCGCTCGGTCAGCTTGCCGTCGGTGCGGGCCTTGTCCTGCTTGCGCAGCCACGCGCCGGGGCGGAACGCCGGGTCATCGCCCAGGCCTGTGCGGTTGGCGGGCCCGGTGAGGCTGCCGCCGGCGGCGAGGTAGGCGAGGGGGCGGCGGTAGGAGCGGTTCCAGTCCGGCTCCAGGCGCCACAGCTCGTCCAGCGCGTCGAGCTCGGCCGTCTGGTCGGCGCCGAGGTTCTCGGCCTTGCGCTGGCGGTGCATCCAGGCGCCGACCGCGTAGCCGTCGAGCTTCTCGGTGGCGGGGATGGCGAGGTGGCCGTGGTGGGCGGCCCACGCGCGGGCGTAGGCGGGGCCGCGTTCCCAGGCGCCTGCGTGCTTGGACCAGATCATGCCGAGTGCGGCCAGCTCCGAGACGCGCGCGGCATCGGGCAGGCCTTGGCCGTTCAGGTAGCGCTGCCGGTCGAGCCAGGAGATCAGCTCCCCCGGGCGGGTCTTGTCGGTGGGGTCGAGGTGGCCGTGTTCCA
This sequence comes from Kitasatospora sp. NPDC059648, assembly GCF_042734825.1. NCBI lineage: Bacteria > Bacillati > Actinomycetota > Actinomycetes > Kitasatosporales > Streptomycetaceae > Kitasatospora > Kitasatospora sp. NPDC059648. The sequence continues at coordinate 5,890 of NZ_JBHWDU010000129.1, forward strand.
GGTGGGACCTGGCGGCAACGGCGTGCATCCGCTGCCACTCCATCGCCCGCGGGCTGAACGCCCGCAGCTTCACCGTCTGCAGGATCCGCGCCGCGTGGCGCCGGGCGTCGATCCGCAGCCACTCCACCGGCGACTCCACCACCGCCGCCGGCTGCTCGCCCGTCCCGGCCTCGGCGGCCGCGCCTTCCTTGGAGGCCTCGGAGGTGAGCAGGGCGGACTGTGCGCGGTGGGCGCGCAGCTCGGTAATGCGGCCCACGACCCGGGCGTCGTGCGCGGCCAGCGCCCGCAGGACACGCCAGATCATCCGGAAGCTGGAGGCCTCGATCTCGGTGTCGGCCTCGGCCTTCACCGCCTCGCCCGCATCCTTCACCTCGGCCGGGTCCGCGGCCGCCGTCTCGTCGCCGACCAGCGGCGTCGGGAGGTAGACGGGGATGATGACCCAGGAGACCTTGCCCTGCCGGTAGGACTGGCGCAGCGCCCGGCCCACCGCCTGGACGATGTCGATCATGCTGGATTTGGGGTCGGCGAAGCCGACCGCGTCGACCGCAGCAACGTCGATGCCCACCGTCAGGAGACGGGAGTTGCAGAGGATGCCGCACTCCTCGCCGTCCTCGCCGGTGTGGGCCTTGAACTCCGCGAACGCCGCCCGGCGCTCACGCAGGCGGTCGGTGCCGGCCACCGCCTTCGCCCAGATCCGCTCCGGCCGGTCCGCCTCCTTCAGCAGCGCGGCCGCCGCCGGCAGGTTCGCGTCGAACTCCCGCGCCCTCGACACCCACGAGTGGAACGTGATCACCCGGCGCAGGCCCAGGTCCGCGACCGCGCGCAGCACCGCGACCTGCAAAGCCAGGCACAGCAGGTCCTCGTTCGAGCGCTGGGAGCGCAGGTCAGCGACGGCCGGGAGGTTGAGCAGGTCGCGCAGGTCTTCGTCGGTTGACGACCGGGACCAGGACGCGGTAGTCGGCGAGGTAGCCGTGCTCGATGCCCCGGCCCAGGGTCCAGGTGTAGACGGTCGGGCCGTAGATGGTCTCGTTCCGCTGACCGGCGACCGGCCGTTCCCGAGTGCCCGGCGCCCCGGGAACGAGGTGCGCAAGCGCGCCGTCTGCCGTGGGCGGCCGTGCTGGTCGCAGTCATCGCCTAGTGGCTGCGACCAGCACGGTGGCGCTGCTCTCAGTGGACGCAGAACTCGTTGCCGGCCGGGTCCCGCAACACGGTCCAGGTGAGGCCCGGAACGCTGTGCTCGCCGACGACGCTCGCACCCAGAGCGACCAGCCGCGCCACCTCCACCGTCAGGCTCGTGCCGGGCGCGGCGGCGAAGTCGATGTGCACCCGGTTCTTGCCCCGCCGCTCCTCGGCCACCCGCTGGAAACCCAGCGCCACCGGCTCGGCCTTGACGATGACGAAGTCGCCGTGGTCCTGGGCGATCTCTCCTCCCAACGCAGTGGCCCACCACCGGGCCAGCTCCTGCGGTTCCGCACAATCCACCGTGATCATCACTGTCGTCAGATTCATGATCGTCAGCCTAGCCACGGCCACCGACAACCGACGGCACCGAGCGGCACCGAGCAGGGCCGGGGTGGACTCCGGCCCTGCGCCGGGCCAGGGGGCGGGGTGGTGCTGTCGTGCTGTCGCGCCCCAGAGCGAGGAGGGGGATCCGGGGGCCGGGTCGGACGTGCAGGCGCCTAGCCGGTGGCGACGGCCCGCCTCAGGCCGATCACCGCCGGGGTGTTGGCCGGCGTCACGGTGTAGGCGGGCCCGCGCATCGGCGCGGGACGCCGCACCGTGGCACGTTCCGGTGCCGGCGCCCGAACACAGATGCCACCGCCTCACCCGCGGCCTCCCCGGTCGGAGGTCATCAGTCTCCCTCGCCCGTCGCACTGCCGCCTATGGCATGGAAGCCGTCCGGCGTGGTGCCCACCTGGGTTTCTCTTACCCGCTGCTGGATGAGGAGGTCCGGCACTCCGGTTCGAAGGCTCGCAGGGTGTCGTCGCCGTCGGTCCACAAGACCCCGAGCCGCTGCCGGGCCAAGAGCCAGCTGTCCCCGTTCCGCCGGAAATCCCAGTCGTAGGGGCCGCCCATGGAGTAGGGGGCGGAGGTTCTCCCGGGAGCGGTGACGGCGACGAACCACATGTATCCGATGCCGGTTGCCCGGTCGCCCGTCACGTCTACGTGCATGTTGAGGATGTGGTGCTGGATGCTCGTGTAAGGCGACTCGGCCTCCTCCACCGTCGCGCGGATGGCCTCCCTTCCCTGGATTCGCTGCCAGGGCCCGAACTCCAGCACGGCGTCTTCGGCCCAGCACGCGGACCAGGTCTGCCAGTCCTTGCGGTCCAGTGCCCGCCAGCCGCGGATCATGAGGGCGTGCAGGGCGTCCCGGTCCTCCAGGGCGCGCACTCTGCGCGCCAGGTCGTCGAGGGCGGGGGTGTGCGGCATTCCGGTTCCTTCCGTCACTGGGCGCTCGCCGCGGGTCGTACGACGATCTCGTTGACGTCGACGTGCGGTGGCTGGGAGATCGCGTAGGCGACGGCGTCCGCGATTGCGGAGGCCGGCAGGGCCACGGCGCGGTAGGCCCGCATGGCCGCCCGGGCGTCCGGGTCCGCGATGCTGTCGGCGAGTTCGGACTCCGTGACGCCCGGCGAGACCAGCGTGACCCGGACGTCACCGGCGGATTCCTGACGAAGGCCCTCGGAGATCGCACGGACCGCGAACTTGGTGGCGCAGTAGACGGCGGCGGTGGGAGAGACCTCGTGCGCGCCGACGGAGGCGATGTTCACGATGTGCCCGCCGCCTTGCGCGCGCATCACGGGCAAGGCGGCGGAGATGCCGTGCAGGACACCCCGCACGTTCACGTCGATCATGCGGTTCCACTCCTCCGTCCTGAGCGCCTCCAGCGGCGACAGCGGCATCACCCCGGCGTTGTTGACCATCACGTCCACGCGGCCGTAGCGCTCTTTGGCCGCTGCCACGAAGTCCTGGACGTCGGCGGCCTCGGTGACGTCCAGGCGTTGGGTCGCCGCCGCGCCGCCCTTGGCGGTGATCTCCGTGACGAGTTGGTCCAGGCGATCGGTGCGCCGTGCTCCCAGGAACAGGCGGTGGCCGTCGGCGGCGAGCCGGCGGGCGGTCGCCTCGCCGATCCCGCTGCTGGCACCGGTGATCGCTACGACCTTGACTGTCTGGTCCGGCATGACTGCCCCTCATCTCTCGGTAGGGCACCGAGTCTGGGCGAGATGTTCCAGGCGGCCCAGGCCGTGTGCTGTCTGGGTGCGGTACACCCAGGCAGCACACCGGGCTGCGGCCTAGCCTGGGCACATGACCGACAACCAGCTGGGTGAGTTCCTGCGCGCGCGCCGTGCGGCCGTGCGGCCAGACCAGGTCGCGATGCCGAGCCATGGCGTGCGGAGGGTGGCCGGGCTGCGCCGCGAAGAGGTCGCCGTACTGGCAGGGGTGAACGCGGACTACTACACCCGGCTGGAACAGGGCCGCGAACGCCACCCGTCCGCGCAGGTGGTGGATGCGCTCAGCCGCGCGCTGCTGCTGGATACAGATGCCCAGGCCCACCTTCACCAACTGTCCGGAACCGCGCCGTCCCAGTGGGCCGTCGCCGCCACCGACCAGGTGGCCCCCGCCCTGCGCGTCCTGCTGGACGGCTACCCCAGCACTCCGGCGTTCGTCATCAACCCGATCCTGGACTTCCTGGCCGCCAACGCCCTGGCCGAGGCGCTGTACTCCCCCTTTGAACCGATGGACAACCTGGCCCGCATGGTCTTCCTCGACCCGGCAGGTCGGCCGTTCCACCCCCGATGGGACCGGACAGCCGAGACCGTGGTGGGGCACCTGCGCCAGGCGTACGGACTCGATCCGGGCAGTCCACGCCTACGAGATCTCGTAGGCGAACTCAGCACGCGCAGCACGGACTTCGCCCGGCTGTGGAACACCCACACCGTGCGCGGCAAGACCCGGGAGGACAAGCACTTCCACCACCCGGACGTCGGCGGCCTGACCCTCACCCACCACGCATTCGACGTGCGGGACGCGCCCGGCCAGCAGTTGATCATCTACCATGCCGATCAGGACAGCCCCAGCGCCGAGGCACTCAGCCTGCTCGGCTCCGTGCACGCCACAGCGAACCACCCCCATCCGTCCGCCGGGTGACGGCCTGTGCGTGGCACAGTGAGCACAACGGATTTACGGACCTTAGCTTGGACCCGCGCACCTCGACGCTGTTCGGCAGCGGTTGGACCTCCAACTTCGACATGCGGGTCCAGCCCGACAACGACGGAACCGACTCCGTCGTCCTCACCACCGCCAGCGGCCGGGCCGCCCGCTTCGGCGCCGACCCGAACAAGGGCGCCCTGTACACGCCGCCGTCCGGCGAGTTCCAGTCCCTCACCAAGGTCGCCGCAGGCTTCGACCTGATGGCCAAGGACGGCACCCGCTACGAGTTCCACGCCGCCTCCGGTGACGGCTACGCCCTGTCCCTGGTACGCGACGCGCTCGGCCGCACCCAGGAACTCAGCTACGCCAACGGCGTCCTGACCACGGTGAAGGACACCACCTCCGGCAGGATGCTGCACTTCGAGTGGACGGCCGGCAACCGGCACGTCGCGAAGGTCTCCACCGACCCCGCCACGGGCACGGACTGGAACACCTCCCAGACCTGGACCTACACCTATAACACCAGCAACCCCGACCAGCTGGACCAGGTCTGCGCCCCGGCGACCGGCGGGAACACCGCACGGTCCTGCAGCAGCTACTCCTACACCGCTGGCTCCCACATGCGCTCGGCCGTCCTCGACTCCGCGCCCGTCTCCTACTGGCGCCTCGGCGAGTCCTCCGGTACCACCGCGGGCAGCGAGGTCGCCGAGAATCAGGGCAACGACAACGCGACGTACTCCGCCAAGGGCGTGACCCTGGGCACCCCCGGACCGGCGGCGGCCGCGACCGCGGCGACCTTCGACGGCAGCAGCGGCTACGTCACGCTGCCGCAGACCGAGCTGTCGACCTCGTCCTACGCGTCGGTGGGACTCTGGTTCAAGACCACCGGCTCGGGCGTGCTGTTCAGCTACCAGGCGGAGACCTTTCCCGGCAACGGAACCACCGGGGGCGACTACACCCCCGCGCTGTACGTCGGGCAGTCCGGCAAGCTTCACGGCAAGTTCTGGGCCGGCTCCTCCAATCCCATGCAGTCGGACAAGGCGGTCAACGACGGCCAGTGGCACTTCGCGCTGTTGTCCGCTGCTGGGAACACCCAGACCCTCTACCTCGACGGTCAGGCCCAGGGCACGCCGCTCGCGGGTCCCGTCCTCGCACCGGGACAGCGGGCCGGTGCCATCGGCGGAGGTTTCACCAGCGGCTGGTGGCAGGACAGCCCGTTCACCGATCTCACGGGCCGGGCCAGCTACTTCTCCGGCAGTATCAGCGATGTCGCCTTCTACAACCGGACCCTCGGTGCCCCGGCCGTCCAGGCCCTGTGGCAGGCCGGCAGCCGGCCCTCGACCGAGCTGTCCGGCGTGAAGCTCCCCTCTGGCAAGTCCCGGCTCGCCGTCTCCTACGACACCGCCAAGGACCGCGCCTCCCAGGTCACCGACGAGAACCTCGGCACCTGGAAGCTCAACACCCCCACGGTGACCGGGTCCTCCCAGGAGTACCGGGGCAGCGTCATGGGTTCCCGGCCGACCGACTACTGGCGGCTGTCCGACGGCGCCGGCGTGCAGGCCGCCAACCAGGTCTACACACCGCGGCCGACGCCCAACAACGGCACCTACGCCAACGTCGACCTCGGCGCCGCCGGCCCGATGAACGGCTCCGCCGGATCCGCGTCCTTCGACGGAAGCACGTCCTGGGCGGAACTGCCCGCCACCTACGCCCCGCAGAACGGGCCCGGCGCGCTCGCTCTCTGGTTCCGCACCGACCGTGCCGGCGTGCTGCTCTCCTACCAGTCCTTCCCGGTCAACGGCACCCCCAATGGTTCCACCGACCGCTGGAATCCGGCACTCTACGTCGACAGCAACGGCAAGCTCCGTGCCCAGCTGTGGATGGGTGATGCGGCGCAGACCCTGGCCAGCGGTGCCACCGTCACCGACAACAAGTGGCACTTCGCGGTGATCTCCGCCGACACCCAGACCAGCCAGACCCTCTACCTCGACGGCGCGGCCGCCGCCGGACCGCTCAACGGAACGATCAGCCCCAACGGCACCAACCACGTATTCCTCGGCGCGGGCAACGTCACCGGCGGCTGGCCGCAGCCGCCGACGGACCGGGCGGGCCACTTCAAGGGCCAGCTCGCCGATGTGGCCGCCTACCCGCACGGCCTGAGCGCCGCGACCATCTCCTCGCTCTACCAGCTCGCCACCGCTGCCGACGTCACCCAGTACGACGCCGCCGTGGTCGACAGCAAGCCCACCGGCTACTGGCGCCTCGGCGACACCAACGGTAACCAGGCCACCGAGCTGATCTCCTCGGCCGCACTCGCCCAGAACCGCGGCAGCTACCACAACACCACCTGCTGCCAGAACGGCCCCTGGGCCTCCGGTACCTCCACGGCCACCGGCTTCAACGGCACCACCTCGTACGTTCAACTGCCGCCGAACACCGCACCCAAGCACTGGGGGGCGGCCACCGTCGAACTCTGGTTCAAGACCACCAGCCCCGGCGTGCTGTACAGCTACCAGTCCTTCCCGATCGACGGGAAACCGAACGGCTCCACCGACCGCTGGAACCCGGCGCTCTACATCGGCTCGGACAAGAAACTCTACGGCGCCCTGTGGACCGGCTCCGCAAGCAACGCCCTGGTCTCCACCACCACCGTTGCCGACGGGAACTGGCACCACGTCGCCCTAGCGGGCGACGGCAACGGCCAGACCCTCTACCTGGACGGTGCCCCCAACGCCACCAGCACCACCGCGCTGCCCATCACCTACAACGGCTCCGCGTACGCCTACCTCGGCGCCGGCTGGACCGGCGGCGGCTGGCCCAACCCGCCGTCCGACCAGGTCGGCTACTTCAACGGCACCATCGCCGACTTCTCGCTCTTCCGATACCGGCTCACCAAGGACACGGTCTCCGGCCACTACAACCGCGCGACCTCCGCGGCCGTGGCCGGCGGCGTGGACGCCGCGAACGCCTACCGCACCAAGATCGTCCAGGACAGCGCCACCGGCTACTGGCGTCTCAACGACCCGTCCGGTTCCTGGTACGCGGCCAGCCAGCTCGGTGACGCGCGCCCCGACGTCAACACCGGCAACCTGACCGACGTCCTCCTGAACGGCAACGGCCCCTCCAGCGACCCCAACCAGCGCTCCGCCGTCTTCAACGGCACCACCTCACAGGTCCAGCTCCCCTCCGACGCCGCCCCCATCCACGGCCCGGCCAGCATGGAACTCTGGTTCAAAACCACCAGCGGCGGCCCCCTGTACAGCTACCAGGACTTCCCCGTCGGCTCCCCGCCAGGCAACACCTGGAACCCTGCCCTCTACGTCGGCTCCGACGGCCGCATCCACGGCGAGTTCTGGATGGGCTCAGGCGCCGTCATGACCTCCGACCGCACCGTCAACGACGGCAAGTGGCACCAGGTCGTCCTCGCCGCCGACGACAGCGGCCAGACCATCTACATCGACGGACAGCCCAGCGCCTCCGACACCAGCGGACGCAAGATCACCTTCAACGGCACCCCGTACGTCTACCTCGGCGCCGGCACCACCACCGGCTGGAACTGGACAGCAGGCGGCGCAGACCACTTCAACGGCAACATCGCCGAAGCCTCCTACTACACCAGCCGGCTCGACGCCACCACAGTCGCCGCCCACTACAAGGCCATGGGCGACGGCGGCACCGCCACACCCGTCACCACCGCCACCGTCACCGACCCCACCGGCTACAACCTCACCTACCAGTACGACACCCGCTCCTCCCGCCTGCTCTCCCGCAGCGACGGCTACGGCAACACCACCCGCTACAGCTACGACACCGCCGGCTACCTCTACGCCGTCAGCGACCCCAACGGACACACCATCACCACCGGGCACGATGCCCGCGGCAACACCGTCTCCCGAACCACCTGCCGAGGCGCCGGAAGCTGCCAGACCAGCTACGCCACCTACTTCCTGGACACCGGCAACCCGCTCAACCCGGCCAACGACAAAATCCTCACCTCCAGCGACGCCCGCTCCTCCGGCCCCGCCGACACCACCTACACCACCCGCTACACCTACGACGCCAACGGCCAGCTGACCTCCACCACCGCCCCGGCCACCCCAGACTTCCCCAAGGGCCGAGTCAGCTACACCCTGCGCACCGACGCCACCACCCAGGCCCAGGGCGGCGGAACGGCACCGCTCGGACTGGTGCGAGCCCAGACCGGCCTGCTCGACGCGGCGGCCTACCCGGACCCGGGCAAGATCCCCGCCGACCAGCAGACCACCTACACCTACCGCAGCAACGGCGACCTGGCCTCCATCGCCTCACCGCTACGCCCCGCCGTCACCTACGGCTACGACAACCTCGGCCGCACCACCAGCCAGTCCTTTAGCTGCGACGACTGCCCCGGCGGCACTCCGACCGCACCCCGGACGCTGGAGACCGACTACACCTGGGACGGCCAGGGCAACCAGGTCACCCGTACAGATCCGTACACCACCGACGCCGTCACCGGTACCAAGCACACCCGGCAGACCACCACTACCTATGACGTCGACGGCAACGTGGTCGGCCAGACCGTCGCCGACACCACCGGCGGCGACCCGGCCCGTACCACGACGTGGACGTACGAGCCCGACACCAGCCGGGTGAAGCAGGTCAAGGACCCCGCCGGCCACCTCGTCTCCTACACCTACGACCGCTACGGCAACGTCGCTACCAAGACCGACGCGGCCGGCACCACCTACAGCTACAGCCACTCACCCATGGGTCAGCTGCAGCAAACCGCCGTCACCAATTACACCGGCAGCAGCGCAACCCCGACCGCGCCGCGCTGGCAGGTCGTCGACTCGCGCGGCTACGACCCGGCCGGCCGTCCTGCCACCGACACCGACGCGATGGGGCGCACGACCCACACCTACTACAACGACGACAACACCGTCGCCGAGATCGACCTGGACGGCTACCACAACACCAACGGCACGCTGCGCAACGTGGTGCTCCAGCAGAACACTTACGACGACGCGGGCCACCTCACCCAGCAGGTCACCGGCGGTGGCAAGACCACCACCGCTACCGCCTACGATGCGGCTGGCCGCGTCACGAGCACGAGCACCGACCCCGGCGGCCTCAACCGCACCACCGCGTACACCTACGATGTCGCCAACCGCCCGACCAGCGTGATCAGCACGGGCGGCGCGGACGCCAGCTCGGCCCAGACCGACTACGTCTACGATGTCACCGGGAACGTGCTCAAGCAGACCGCCCGCAACCAGCCCACCGACTCGGTGGTGACATACGGCTACAACAGCCGCGGCCTGCGCACCAGCGCCATCAGCCCGAACGGCAACGCCGCCGGTGCCGACCCGACCGCCTACACCAGCAGCACCGGCTACGACGAGGCCGGACGGCCCACCGTCACCACCGGCCCGCTGTTCAGCGCCGAGGCCTACGACCCGGCCACCCGCGGCAGCCAGCCGCAGCAGATCCGGCCGATCAACCGGACCGGCTACGACACCTTCGGGCAGGTCACCTCCAGCGTCGACGCGCTGGGCAACACCGTCACCAACACCTACGACCCGGACGGCAACCGCGTCGCCGTGGCCGGCGCCGCGTACACCGACCCGCAGTCCGGCAGCACGATCACGCCGGCCTCCACGGTCCAGTACGACGCGCTCGGCCGGCCCGTGACCAGCGTCGTCGACCCGACCGGCCTCAAGCTGACCAGCACCACGAAGTACGACCAGTTCGGCAACGTGGTCCAGGTGACCCTGCCACCGAGCGGAGGTGCCACCGCCCCGACCGTCACCAAGTCCTACGACCTCGACGGCGAACTGCTCGCCACCACCGGCCCGACGGGCGCGGTCAGCCAGTCCACCTACGACGACCTCGGACGGCGCATCACCAGCACCCAGCTGGAGCGCTACCCG
>NZ_JBHWDU010000130.1:0-15535 GCF_042734825.1 Kitasatospora sp. NPDC059648
CGTCAGAAACAAGATCAGCAGACACCCGCCAGACCCTGCCCGAACACGGCGTCAGAGACCAGCCGACACACCAATCTCATTCTGAAACGATCAGTTACTTGGGGCGGCGGCACCCGCCCGGTCGAGGGCGATGTACGAGACGTGCACGATGGTCTCGGTGATGCCGTACATGTTGACCCGGGTGGGCGCGTCCTGCGGGTGGCGCGCGTACCAGTCGTCGAGGCGGGCGAGTTCGAGCGCCTCGCCACCGAACGCCACGTAGCGCAGGGCGAGTTCGCCGCCGGGGCGGTCGCGGTCGGCGGCGCTGAGCTGGCAGAAGGCGGACGGGGTCTGGTTGAGCACGGTGACGCGTTCCCGGGCGAGCAGGTCGAGGAAGGCGGCCGGGTCGCGGCTGACCAGGTGGGGGACGACGACCAGCCGGCCGCCGTACAGCAGGGCGCCCCACAGCTCCCAGACCGAGAAGTCGAAGGCGTAGGAGTGGAAGAGGGTCCAGACGTCCTGGGCACCGACACCGAACCAGTGGTCGGTGGAGCCGAACAGCCGGGCCACGTTGTGGTGGGTGACGGGCACGCCCTTGGGCCGACCGGTGGAGCCGGAGGTGTAGATGACGTACGCGGTGTCCTCGGCGCGCAGCGGGCGGGTGCGCTCGTGCTGGGCCAGCGGAACGGCCGGGAACCCGGCCGACTCCGGCCCGTCGACGAGGAGTCGGGGCACGGAGTGGGCGGGCAGCCGGGGCGCGGTGGGCGCGTCGGTGAGCAGGGCGGCGGGGCGGCGTCGGCCAGCATGCAGGCGAGGCGGTCGGCCGGGTAGTCGGGGTCGAGCGGGGGAGGTAGGCGGCGCCGGACTTGGCCACCGCGAGCAGGGCGACGACCAGGTGCACCGAGCGGGGCAGGGCGAGGGCGACGATGGTGCCGGGGCCGACGCCGTGCGCGGCCAGCAGCCGGGCCAGCCGGTCGGCGCGGGCGCCGAGTTCGGTGCAGTCGAGCTGATCTCCCTCGCAACTGACCGCGATCGCAATCGGGTTGGCGGCAGCAGCGGCCGCGGAGGCCGCCCACCCCCGGTTCGGGGACGGGCGGCCTCGGATGCTCTCTCGGATCCGCCGGGTGGGGCTCATGCGGTCGCGCCCGTACCGCCCTCGGAAACGTAGATCCAGTCGAAGCCGTCGTACCCCGGCCCGTCCAGGTGTTCGGCCCGCTGCAGGCCGGCCCGCAGGGCGACGCGCTGGGAGGGCAGGTTGTCGGGGCGGATGCGGGCGATCAGCGGCAGCTCGGGAGCGTGCGCGGCGGACCAGCGGACGACGGCCGTCGCGGCCTCACCGGCGAAGCCCCGGCCCCAGACGGCGGGGGCGAAGCGGTAGAAGAGGTTGAGGACCGGTCGGCCGGCCAGTTCCATCGGCTTGACGCCGCAGAACCCGAGCACGGGCTCGGCACCGCGCGAACGGACCGTCCAGTAGCCGAAGCCCCGGGCCTGCCAGAGGGCGTCCCAACGGCCGTACCGTTCCTCGGCCTCGGCCTGCGTGACGAGGGCGTCCGAGGGGTTGTGGCGGCAGGCGGCAGGGTCCTGGTGGATGGCGAGGAGGGCGTCGATGTCGCCCTCGGCCGGGCGGCGCAGCGAGAGCCGGCAGGTGGTCAGTTCCTCGTGTCCGCTCACCCGTTGATCGTACGGGCGGCGGGCGACCTCAGTGCGCCGCGGGCGGCGGGGTGAGCCCGGCGCAGCCCCGCAGGCCGTCGCGGCGCTTGAGGGCGGCGTCGGCGGCGGCCCCGGTGACCGGCTGGGGGATGCCCTTGTCGTCGATGGCGGCCGGGGCGAAGGCCTCACCGGTGACCTTGCCGTCGGCGGCGAGAGTGAGGGTGGTGACGCCGGTCTCGTTGGAGAAGGCGTAGTCGGAGGTGCCGTACCAGAGGAAGTTGCCGAAGCCGTACCCCACGTAGGTGTTGCCGAGCATGCCCGAGCCGACCATGGTGTGGGCGTGGGTGCCGACCACCGCGGAGGCTCCGACGGCGGCCAGCTTCTTGGCGACGGTGGTCTGCGCGGCCGTCGGGCAGGCCTTGCCCTCCTCCCCCCAGTGCAGGTAGACGAGCACCACGGGGGCCTGCTGCTTGGCCGCCTGCACCGCCGCCACCAGCGCGGGGACGTCCAGCGCCGAGGCGATGCCGGGCTTGTTGGCGCCGGCCCGCCACTTCTGGTTGGTGATGTCCTCGACCTGGCTGGCGGCGACCACCGCGACCTTCACCCCGCGCACGGTCGTCACGTACGGGGCGTACGCCTCCTTGGCGTTGTGCCCGACCCCGAGCACCGGGATGGGCGAGGAGTCCTTGGCGGCCAGGGTGTCGGCGAGGCCGTCGGCGCCGAAGTCGACGGCGTGGTTGTTGGCCATCGAGACGACGTCGACGCCGGAGTCCTTGAGGACGGACAGCGCCTTGGGCGAGGTGCGGAAGGTGTACGTCTTCGGCTCCGGCGCGCCGCGCCCGGTGATCGCGGTCTCCAGGTTGAGCACGGACAGGTCGGCGTCGGCGAGGGTGCGGGAGATCGGGCCGAGGGCCGTCTCGGGCGGCTGGACGGACAACCGGGCCTGGGTACGGCCCTCGAAGTGGACGTCCCCGGCGAAGGCGACGGTGATGGTGCCGTCCGGGCGGGGCGCGCCGCCCTTGGTGGGAGCCGGGGCGGCGGTACCGGAGGGTGCCGCGGAGGAGGCCGGCGCCGCGGCGGGCGGCGCGGACTTCGCGGGAGCGGGCGCCGGGTCGTCCGGTCCGCAGGCGGCGACGGCGGTCAGCCCGACGAACACGGCGACGGCGGCCGCGGCACGGCGCATGAGTGGTTCCCCCCGAGATCGATGCAAGAGCGGTCAGCCTACGCCACCGAATCGCCACCACTTGAGCCCGCACCCACAACATTCCGGACACAAGGACGAACACGGGGCCGGGCACGAAGCGGCACGGGGCCGGGCACCAAGCGGCACGGGGGGCGGCACGACGCCGGAAGCGGAGATCGCGCGCCATCGGGCCCGGTCGTCCCAATCCCCCGCCCCCACTCGGCCACCGTGTCCCTGGCGCCCCGGCCGGGCGGCGCGCAGCGTGGAGAGGAGGCGGCAGGCTGCGCGGTCACGCCTGGGCGCCGGAGGAGGCACGTGATGGCCAGCAACCAACCCGCCCCCGGCCTGGAGCGCCGGATCGTGGTCGGGATCGACGGATCGGCGCCGTCGAAAGCGGCGCTGCGCTGGGCGGTCGGTCAGGCGGTCCTCACGGGGGCCACCGTGCACGCGGTGGCCGCCTGGGAGTACCCCTCGCTGTACGGCTGGTTCGCACCGATGGAGGACGAGGGCTTCGAGCAGGCCGCCCACCGCACGCTGACCGCCGAGGTCAACGAGGTCGTCGGGCCGGAGCGCCCGGTTCCGATCCGGCAGAGCCTCGTGCTCGGGCACGCCGCCGAAGTGCTGCTGGAGGCCGCCGAGCACGCGGACCTGCTGGTGCTGGGCAGCCGGGGCCGCGGCACCTTCGCCCGTACGCTGCTCGGCTCGGTGTCCACCCGCTGCGCGGTGCACGGGGTCTGCCCGGTGGTGATCGTCCGCTGCGACGGTACGGCCTTCTCCCCGCCACCCCCGGCGACCGCGACCACCGGCACGACCGCGGGCACGACCGCGGGCACGACCGGGGGCGCGACCGGGGGCGCGACCGGGGGCGCGACCGGGGAGCAGGCTCCGCAGGCCGTCCGAACCAAGGACTGGCAGCTCAGCCTGCACGTGGTCGAGGACCGGGACACCACCCGGGCGCACGCCGTACTGGACGCCGACGGCACGGTCCTGCACAGCGACGCACTGTCCCGCCGCAACCCCCGCGACACCCCGGCCCCGGCGGTCGGCGACGACTTCGCGGTCGGCCGCGCCCTGGTCGACCTCGGTCACCAGCTGCTGCGCGCCGGTGTCCACGGCGCCACCGACCCGGCGGAGGAATGAGCGGCCGGAGCGGGCGCAGGCCGTGCGCGGTAGGAGATGCTGAACCGCGACGCCCCCTCCCCCTTCAGCCCTCGCCCCTCGCCCCTCGCCCCTCGCCCCTCGCCCCTCGCCCCTCGCCGGAGCCCACCCGCCGATGAACACGCCCGACCCCGCTACCGGTACCGACGCCGGCCCCACCCCCGACGCCTTCACACCCGCCGAGCGCGCCCGCGGCCGCGCGCTGCGCCGCGCCCAGCTGCCCTGGTCGCTCGGCGGCCGCCTGTCGGGCCTGGCCCTGACCATGGTGCTCGGCCTCACCCCGGCCGGCGCCGCTCTGGTGACGGCGACCGGCCGCTGGTTCGGCGGCTCCCGGACGGCCGAGGTGCTGGCCGGCGGCGCGGTCCTGGTGCTGCTGGGCCAGGCGCTGCAGCTGCCCTTCGGCGCCGGGGTGCGCATGGTCCGGGCCCGGTACGGACTGGTGACCCAGGGCTGGGCCGGCTGGGCGACGGACGCCGTCCGGTCGCTCGCGCTGGCCCTGCTGCTCGTCCTTCCGCTGGTGCTCGGCCTGTTCGCCCTCACCGCCTGGTCGCCCCGGCACTGGTGGTTCCCGGCGGCGTGCGCGGCGGCGCTGCTGACGGCCGCTCTGTCCTTCCTCCACCCGCTGCTGATCGAACCGGTGTTCAACCGCTTCTCGCCGATGCCCGCGGGCGAGCTGCGCACCGCCCTGCTGGCGCTGGCCGCGCGGGACGGCGTGCGGGTCCGGGACGTCCTGGTGGCGGACGCCTCCCGGCGGACCACCGCGCTGAACGCGTACGTCTCCGGGTTCGGTGCGACCCGCCGGATCGTCGCGTACGACACGCTGCTGTCGGCGGCGGAGCCGCGTGAGGTGGAGCTGGTGGTGGCGCACGAGCTGGGGCACGTCAAGCACCGGGACGTGCCGGTCGGCACGGCGCTCGGGGCGGTGGGTGCGGCCGTGGCGGTGGCGGCGCTGGGCCTGCTGGCCGACTGGCACCCGCTGCTGTCGGCCGCCGGGGCCTCGGACGCGTCCGACCCGCGGGCGCTGCCGTTGCTGGCCGCGCTGGCGGCGCTGATCGGCGCCCTGTCGGGCCCGGTCCAGTGCGCGGTGAGCCGCCGGATCGAGGCCAGGGCGGACCGGCACGCGCTCCAACTGACCGGGGACGCCGAGCGGTTCGCCGCGATGCAGCGCAGACTGGCCGTGGTGAACGTCTCGGATGTCGACCCGCCGCGGGTGCTTGAGCTACTGTTCGCCACTCACCCGAGTGCGACCCGCCGGATCGCGGCGGCCCGCGCCTGGCAGGCCGGACGGGAACGGGCGGCGGACACCTCGGCCGGTGGGCCGACAGCGGGGCCGCGCACCACTCCGGGCGAATCCGTTGTATAGTGCAACAAATTTGGGGCGCAACGGTGCGCCCCGGACGGTGCAGCAAGCTCCGAGGAGGTAGGAACGCCGTGCCCGGCCGCCAGTCGTCCATCGACACCATCCAGCGCGAGCTGACCGCCTTCGCCCGCCGTGCCCGGCACAAGGCCTCCCAGCTGCACCCCGACCTCTCCCTGGTCACCTACAGCATCCTCGACCTGATCACCGAGCGCGGCGGCTGCCGGGCCGCCGACGTGGCCGCGTACTTCATGCTCGACAAGTCGACCGTCAGCCGCCAGGTCACCGCCCTGGAGCGGCTCGGCCTGCTGCGCCGCGAGGCCGACCCGGACGACCAGCGCGGCCAGATCCTGCGCGCCACCGAGGCGGGGCTCACCCTGCTGCGGGACGCCAACGAGCAGCGCCGGACGGCCTTCACCACCCGCTTCACCGACTGGTCCGACGAGGACGTCGCCCGCTTCGCCGCATACCTCGCCCGCTACGGCGAGGAGGGCTGACCGGCCCCGGGACCCCTCGGGGCCCCGGGCGCTCGGGGTGCGCTCCGCGGCGCCACAACGGTGTACAGAAGAAGGATGCCCCTCCGGCAGCGTCCCGATGAGCCGCGTCCGCGCGTCCGCCCCCGCTCCTGGCGGCCCGACCCCCGCGCGATGACGGCGCTGCCGCTCGCACTGATCGTCCTGATCACCGTCGTCGTGCTCGCCCCGTCGAGGGTCCACCTCGGCCCGCTGCTGATCGTCGCCCCGGTCACCTACGAGGTGCAGACCTTCCCGTTCCGCCCCGGCGACCGGCTGCTGATCTACACCGACGGCGTGATCGAGGCCCGGGACGCCCAGCGCCGCTTCCACCCGCTCACCGAACGGGTCACCGCCTGGCAGGCCGAGCGCCCCGCCGACCTGCTGCACCACCTGCGCCGCGACCTGCTCACCCACGTCGGCCACCGGCTGGACGACGACGCGGCCATGGTCGTGGTCGAACGGCTCCCGTAGCAGCGCCCTCGAATCGGCGCGGACCACTGCTGGTACCAGTCGTCCCCGCCGGTACGCAGCGAACGACCGGGGTAGTCCCGCAGGTCGTTGGCCACCCACCGGCGACTGTCGCTCCCGTGCCCCGGACGGAGACGTCCGGCCGTGCGGGCCGTTCGGGCTTCCGCACGAAGGCGACCAGGTCACCGCCGCCGTTGTCCGGCTCCGGCCACCGCCTACGGCCGGTACACGTACGGCGTGGTGGTGCTCAGGCGCACAAAGCCGAGCCGCTCCAGGATGGGGCGGCTCTGGTCACTCGCGTCGACCTGGAGGTACTCGTAGCCGAGCTCGGCGGCGAGGCGGGCGCGGTGGGCGACCAGGGCGCGGTAGATGCCCCGGCCGCGCCAGGCGGGGACGGTGCCGCCGCCCCACAGGCCGGCGAACCCGGTGCCCGGGGTCAGCTCCATCCGGGCGGCGCTCACCGGCTGGTCGCCGGCCATCGCGACGACCAGGCTGAGGGTGTCCGAGCTGTGCCGCAGGTGGTCGAGGATCCGCTCGCGCAGGCCGGGCATCTCCCTCCCGAAGGCCTGCTCGTGGGCCGCGATCACCAGCTCCACCCCGGCCGGGTCGGTCACCGGCTCCAGCCGCACACCCTCGGGCAGCACCGGACCGGTGGGCAGGTCCTCGATCCGGGCGATCATCAGCGCCTCGTCCGGCTCGGCGGCGAACCCGGCCGCGAGCAGCCGCCGGCCGAGGTCGGCGGGGCGGTCATGGGCGTAGGTCTTCCACTCGAACTCCAGCCCCAGATCGGTGAAGTGACTCACCTGCGCCGCGATCGCGGCGTCCGCCCCGGCCTCGTCCAGGCCGGACCAGACGATGCCGTTCCAGGCACGCTCCCCACCCACCAGGCGCACCACGGCGCCGTCGCGCTCGACGCGGACGCCGGGGCCGTCCGGCCGCGCGTCGCGCCGGATCCGCTGGTCGAACAGGGCGAGTACATGATCACGGTCCATCCGGCCACCTCAGCACGTCTCAGGGGGGCGCGCCAGCGGTTTTCCGCCGCCCCGGCTCACGTCCTGGGAGTGAGTACGGATCAGCTCGCTCGGCGCCTCCGCGCCCATGACGGCGTCCAGCATCGCCCGGGGCCGCCGCGAGTTCGTCCGTCTGCCGGGTGATCCGGTCCCGCTCCCGGGCCAGGCCGTCGAGCAGTTCCGGGCAGGTCGGGCCGGCGCGGCGCTGCCCGGGCAGCGGCCGGGGCTTCCGCCTCCTCGACGCCGCGATCCTCACCCCACCCCGGCCATCGGCCGCCCGCAGGGCACCGTCCTGCTCAGCGGCGACCCGGGGCGGGCGGCGGCCTACGACGCGGGTGATGGGCGGGGCGGCCGGCCGGCACCGCCACGGGCCCGGGGCATCACACCGTGAGCACGATCTTTCCGCGCAGATGCCCCTGCTCGCTGATCCGCTGGGCCTCGGCCGCCTCCGCCAGCGGCAGCACCCGGTGCAGCGGCAGCCGCAGGGTGCCCGCCCCGTGCAGGGCGAGCGCGGCCGCGAAGGCCCGCCGGTGGTACGACTCGCCCTCGTCGACGCTGCCGCTGAAGCGGACGCCGTGCTGCGCGGCGTCGGCGAAGTCCACGATCGTCAGCACCCGTTCCGCACTGCCCGTCAGCTCGATCGACAGCGGCAGCACGTCGCCCTTCCCGACCGCGTCCAGCGCCCGGTCCACGCCGTCCGGAGCGACCGCCCGCACCCGCTCGGCCAGGCCTTCGCCGTACGTCACCGGGATCGCGCCGAGTTCGCGCAGGTGGGCGTGGTTGGCCTCGCTCGCGGTGCCGACCACGGTGATGCCGCGCGCCCGGGCGAACTGCAGCAGCACGGTGCCGACCCCGCCGGCCGCGCCGTGCACCAGCAGGGTCTCACCCGGCCGTACGCCGAGGACTCCCAGCACCCGCTCACTGGTCTCGGCCGCCACCGGGATCGCGGCGGCCTCCTCCCAGCTCAGCGTGGCGGGCTTGTGCGCCAGCATGTCCGCGTCGAGCAGTGCGTGCTCGGCGTAGCCGCCGCCCATCAGGGCGCCGAACACCTCGTCGCCGGGCGCGAAGCCCGTCACCTCGGCGCCGACGGCCTCCACCACGCCGGACACCTCGAAGCCGGGGACGGCCGGGAAGACGGCCGGGAAGAGCGCGTCCAGCTCGCCGCTGCGCTGCTTGCGGTCGATGGGGTTGACACCCACCGCGCGGACCGCGACCCGGACCTGGCCGGGGTCGGCGGCCGGCAGCTCGATGTCGATGGGGCACAGCACGTCCGCGCCGCCGTACCGGGGGAAGGCGATCGCCTTGGTCATGGCAGGATTCCTCGGGGTTTCCGGGAGTCGTCCCGGGAGATGGTTGTTTCCGACGCCTTCCATGCTGCGGCGCCGCGGCCCGGCACCCGGCCGGTCTTTCGGGGGGTTCGACCTGGCCGAAGGGACGGGCCGCGGCCCCTCCACCGCGGGATAGTGTCGACACCATGGACGAGACCTGGCAGGAGCACTGGGGCCGCCCCGAGTACGCGCTGGCACGGGCCGTCGAGGTGTTGCGCACCCCCCGGCCCGACCTGCTGCAACGGCTCGGCGACGTGATCGCCACCCTCGTGCCGTTCGAGGTGATCGCGCAGCTCAACGGCGTCTGCACGTTCTCCCCCACGCACGCCCACGGCAGGCGCGAACTGGCCGCGCGGATCACCGGCCTGGACCTGTCCCGGCTGGCCGAGCGCACCGCCGGGGCGACCGCGACCGGCCACCCCTGGCAGGGTGAGGCCGAACTCGCCGGAGCAGCCCGGCCGGTGGTGGTGGCCGCCGCGACCGCTCCGGGCAGCGCCAACGCCGTCCTGGTCCTCGTCCGGACGCACGCCGAACCCGTGCCCCGGCCCGCGCTCACCGTGCTCCAGCAGTTCTGGGAGCTGACCGTCGCCCACTCCGACCACCGCGCCACCGACGCCGCGCCCACCCACGCGGCGGTGTCCCGCGCAGCCGCCAACTCCCGCGTCCGGGCGATCGCCGAGTTCACCGGCACCCACAGCGCGGCGCTCAGCGCCGTGCTCGCCCCGCTGCGCTCGACCGGCCTGGACGACGCCGCCGCCCGCCGCGCCGCCACCGAACTCGCCGTCACCGCCCTGCTCGACCTGCGCCGTGCCGCCGACCTCGACCGCGCCCTCAGCGAGGAGCCCGCTGACGCCGCCTTCGCCCGGCTCGGCCGCGAACTGGGCCCGCTGCTGCGGCACACCCGGGTCCGGCTCGACCTCGCGCCCCCGGCGGACGCCGCCCGGCCCGTCCCCGCGGACACCGCCCACACCGCCCGGGACGCCGTCCGGGTCGCCGTCATGCTGATGCTGGAACAGGAGAAACCCACCCGACTGCACCTGAGTTGGCAGTTCACGGCCGACTGCCAGCTGCGCGCGGTGGTGCGTGACGACGGCCTCGGCCTGCTCGCCGCCGACGCCCTCACCGTCCACCGCACCGCCGAGCGGATCGCCGCCCTCGGGGGCCGCTACGACGTCGAGTCCATCCCCGGCTGGGGCACCACCGTGACCGTCGACCTACCGCTCGGCATGCGTTCGCCCGCCGCCGCCACCGACCCCCTCGACGGACTCCAGCCGCGCGAACTGGAAGTGCTCGACCAGCTCGCGCAGGGCCGCCGCAACCGGGACATCGCCGCGGCGCTGCACATCAGCGAATCCACGGTGAAGTTCCACGTCGCCAACATCCTGGCCAAGTTGGGCGTCAGCTCGCGCGGCGAGGCGGCCGCCCTCGCCCACCGTGCCGGGATGCCCGGCCCCGCACGCCTGCACGTGGCATCCTGAACCGGTTCCGCCCCGCACCCTCGGCCCCAGGAGTTCCGATGACCCCGCCCACCACGCCGCGGACCGTCCTCGTCACCGGCGCCACCGACGGCCTCGGCCGCGCCCTCGCCCACCGCCTCGCCGCCGAGGGCGACACCGTCCTGCTGCACGGGCGCGACCAGGGCCGGCTCGACCGCACGGCCCAGGAGATCGCCGAGGCCCTGGGCACCGAACGCCCCGTCACCCTGCGCGCGGACCTGGCCGAACTCGCCCAGGTCCGCGCCCTCGCCGCCGAGGTCCGCGCCACCACCGACCGGCTCGACGTGCTGGTCAACAACGCCGGCGTCGGCAGCGGCGAACCCGACGGCCGCACCCGCCGCACCAGCACCGACGGCCACGAACTGCGCTTCGCCGTCAACCACCTGGCCGGCTTCCTGCTCAGCCTGGAACTGCTGCCCCTGCTGCGCGCCTCCGCCCCCGCCCGGATCGTCAACGTCGCCTCGGCCGGGCAGCAGGCCGTCGACTTCGACGACCTCATGCTGGAACGCGGCTACGACGGGACCAGCGCGTACTGCCGCAGCAAGCTCGCCCAGATCGCCTGCGGCTTCGAACTCGCCGCGCGGGTCCCGGCCGGCGAGGTGACCGTCAACAGCCTCCACCCGTCGACGTACATGCCGACCAAGATGGTGCTGCAGGAGATCGGCTACAGCGTCGACAGCCTGGAGGACGGCGTCGCCGCCACCCACCGGCTGGTCACCGACCCGTCCCTCGCGGGCGTCACCGGCCGCTACTACGACCGCACGCACGAGGCCCGGGCCGACCGACAGGCCTACGACCCGCGGGCCCGGGCGGAGCTGTGGGACCGCAGCCTGAAGCTCGTCGGCCACGCCGGCGTCTGAGGGGCGACATGACCGGCCGTCCGCTGCCCGCCGACCGCGCGGACGCGGCCGACCCATCTGGCCGTGATGATCGAAGACGCGGCGTCGTTCAGCCCGGAATCACCCAGCTCGGCCGCCAGGTCCCGGCGGCGTCGTGGCCGGTCGCTGTCGCGGCGAGGTGGGCGCGGAGGGTGGCCAGGGCCGGGTGGGGGTTGTCGCGGTGCCAGAGGAGCGAGTGCGGGTACACGGGTGTCGGGCCGGTCACCGGGATGCGGCGCAGGCCGTGGTCTGCGGGCCAGATAAGGCGGGTGGGCTCGCCTATGAAGGTGGCCAGGGCCGGGGTGTCGGCGATGGTGTCGAGGAGCGCGTCGGTGCCGAAGTTGGGGCCGGTCACCTCGATGGTGAGGCCGAACTCGGCGACGAGGTCGTCGTAGTAGGCGGCCCATTCGGTATCGGGGGCGATGCCGGGCATCCAGATCCGGTGCCCGGTGAGCTGCGCGATGGTCACCGATGGGGCGCCCGCCAGTGCGTGGGCGGGGCCGGTGAGGAGTTGGAGCGGCTCGTCGAGGACCCGGACGGAGGCGATGTCCTCCGGCAGGGGCCGGCCGGGTGCGGCGACGGCACGGAAGGACGCGTCGATCGCACCGGAGAGAATGGCGGTGACAGCCGTCTCGATGTCGAAGAGCATCATCACGTCGAGGTCGATGTCGGGGTGTGCGCGGTGGAAGCCACGCATCAGGCCCGACTGGGCGCTGCGGGAGGCGAGCACGTCGACGCGCAGCGGACGGCTGCCGGGGCGCACCGAGGCGACCGCGCGCTCGGCGGCCCGCAGCAGCTCGCGCGCGTGGGGCAGGAAGGCCTGCCCGTCGATGGTGAGCTCGGTCCCGCGCGGGGTGCGGGTGAACAGCCGGACACCAAGGTCGCGCTCCAGGGTGGCGACGCGCTTGGAAACGGCCTGCTGGGTGATCGCCAGGTCGGCGGCGGCCTTCTGGAACTGGCCCGCTTCCACGACGGTGACGAAGGTACGTACGGCTTCGAGATCCATGCCGTCCCACCTTAGTGAACAACGGGTGATTGTGGAGAACTGGCAAGGTAGTTGTTTGACCTCCTGTTATGCCGCCCGCTTAGCTCTCATCGGTCAACGTCGGTTTGTTCGGGTGGGGCATCAAGGGGTGTGCTGAGCATGGGGGGCAGGAGGCCGTTGGGCCTGCGGTTCGGCTGGCTGTGGGCGGCATATGCGCTGAGCGCGTACGGGTCCGGGCTGGGGTTCGGGGGATTACCACTGATCGCCGTGCTGGTGTTGCATGCCGGCTCGGCCGAGGTGTCCGCGCTGTCCGCGGTGGGGCCCCGCGGTGGGTGCGCTGATCGCGGTGCCGCTCGCGCCGTGGGTGGAGTTCCGACGCGGGCGCCCGGTCATGATCGCGATGGACCTGCCCCGGTTCGCGGCCATGGCGACGATCCCGGTCGGCTACGCCCTCGCCCGGCTCGGTTTCATCCAACTGCTCGTGGTCTCGGCTGTGGTCGCCGCGGCCGAGATCGCGTTCAACCCGGCTGGCGGCGCGTGCCTCAAGGCCCTCGTCCGGCGGGACGACCTGCTCGTGGCCAATGCGCGGTTGCCGTGACGGCCGTCGAGCTGGCGATCATCATCAACACGAGCCTGTACACCCCGGTGCTCGCCACCCACCGGCTCGAACGCACGCCCAAGCACCTCGTCGCCCGCACCCTGTCGGCCTGGTCGATCAGCCAACAGGCGTCCATCGCCGTCCTCACCGCGCTCGGCGGGCTGTTCGCCAACGTCACCAGCCCAGGCCGGATGGCACTACGGCCTGGGCAACGACTACGGCAGCGAGAGACGGGAGTCCCAGGACAACCTTGAGGTCCCGGACGACCGCGCCTGGACGCTGACGATCGAAGATGGCCAATGCTTGATGGCCTAGGGCCAGTCCTCGGCGTAGTCGACGAAGAAGCCGCCACCGCGCAAGCCCGATCCGATCACTGCTCGCAGGTCCGGCTCGTCCTCCACCACCAGCACCCGCACAGGCCCTCGGCCACGCGCCGGGCCCTCCCCTGAGGGCCACCTGAACGATGCTCATCCAGTCACGCTTTTCCCACGGAGTGCTCAGCAGGATGTGATCACTCTGCGTCGCACGCGGACTGCTCACACCTCAGGAGTTCTCGTGACATCCACTCAGTGCTGCCCTGACCCACCCTGCCCGTAGCTGCCTGCTCGGGGCCGCGGCGGCTATGGCCCTTGTCGCCTGCGGCATCTTCACTGCCGGTGCTACTGGCACTGGGGGCGCCCTGCCGGATCAGACCTGCGGTGCCTGAGGAGACAAGCTCCCCGTGGTCCTGCGCCACCGCGACGTCACTCCGGTCGGCGACTCGGCGCACGTCTACCAGGCCTGCTGGGCCGCACTCCGCCTCAACGGCGCACTTTCCGAGGGGCCCGTCACCGCCCTCGCCCATCCTTCACTTTCCAGGAGTCAGTTCGTCATGCCCGCAATTAGGTTATCCGTACGAGGTGCCCGCCTGGCAGCGGCGGTGACGGCGGGCGTCACCCTCATCGCCGGTGCGCTGGGTCTGGCGATGCTGGGCACTGGCACACACACGTCGACCACGGGCCAGGCCAGATCGGCGGTCACGGGGGTGCCGCCTTTCGGAACCTCGCCCGCGGCCGCGACCGCAACGGCGAGCGCGTCGGCCACGGCCGCCCAGCCCGGCACCCCGTCGGCTCCGTCCGCCTCGGCCGTCCGCCCGGACACCGCCCGCCTGTCCTCCGGCACCGCCAGCCCGGTCGCGTCCGCCTCGTCCACCGGCGCGCACTCGGCACCGCCGCCTCCGGTGCCGGGCCGTCCGCAGACCCAGGTGCTGGGCGCGCGACTGGACGGATTCCCGGCCACCCTGGCCCGTGACAGGCAGCCGGTGGAGTTCACGGCCGTGATCAGCAACCCGACGGCGACCGACTACCCGTCCGTCGCACCGCTTTTCCAACTCGTCGGGGGTCCCTGCAACTGCGCCGACGGAACACTCCAACTGCTCGACCCGGCGAGCAGCACGTGGCGCGACGTCACGATGCCTAGCGGCGATGGCGGCGCACCCGCCTCCTACGTCGGCGCCGGCGTTGCACTCCCCGCGCACGGCAGCCTCACCTTCCACTACCGATTCACGCTGTCGAACCGCAATTCCGCGAAGGAGGCCTTCGCGATGCTCTACGCGATCGACACCACCGACAAGCGCGAACTCGCGCTCAGCTCCACGCCGAGCCGGATCGGCTGATCCCGCTCAGTGGACGCGGCACCGCACCACCACCGCACACATCGGCATCACTCCACAGATCACCTTGCCTGAATCCCGGAGAACTCCTTTGTCGCCTTCCTCCCTACGACGTGTCCTCGGCACCCTCAGCGCTGCCGCGCTCCTGGCACCGGCGGTCGTGATATCCGCCGGTACTCCGGCGTCGGCCAATACGCCCTCGGATGTCGCAAGCCTCGCACTCGCCAACGTTGGTAAGGGTGCGGGTTACTGTTCTACCGTCAACTCATCTCCGAACAGCCTCGGTGGCTCCGCGTTCAACGGCAGCTGCCAGGGCTATAACGGAGTCCCCGAATACTGGTGCGCCGACTTCGCCAAATGGGTCTGGCAGAACAGCGGGCTGAACGTCACCGGCCTGACCGCCGCCGCGGACTCCTTCGTCAGCGCTGCCTCGTCGAACGGCAGCACGGTCCACACCGACAGCGGCTACCGGCCTCAGCTGGGTGATGCCGCGGTCTACGGCGGCCACCACGTCGGCCTCGTGACCGCCGTCAAGTCCGACGGCTCGATCCAGCTCACCAACGGTGACTGGGGCGGGACCGGCGGCCAGGGCGAGGTGGTCTTCGCCCAGACGGCCAGGGTGGTCAACGAAACGGTCAGCGCCGGGCAGGTCCCGGTCGGCAGCTACCAGAGCAGCATGAACTACACAGTCACCGCCTACGTCACGCCCAGCGGCTACACCAGCCGCTCGACTTCGCCGGTGTCGTTCGATGCCACGGGTTACCACATCGCGTTCGTCGATCCGAACGGCAATCTGGCCAACGACTGGGTCGCCAACGGCGTTTGGAACGGCCCGGCGGGCGCGGGAGGCGTGGCCCGTCCAGACTCCCCGGTGGTGATGGACAAGCAGGCCGATCACCTGTTCTTCATCGACACCAACGGCAACGTCGCCAACGACTGGATCGCCAACGGCGCCTGGAACGGCCCCGGTCTCACCGGCGGGAAGGCCCGGCCCGGTTCCCCGATCGTCACCAACGCCGCCGGCACCGTCGTCTCCTTCATCGACACCAACGGCAACGTCGCCAACGACTGGTTCAACAACGGCGTCTGGAACGGCCCCGCCGGAACCGGCGGACAAGCCCGCGCCGACTCGCCGCTCGCCGTGGACGCCAACAACGACCACATCTTCTTCATCGACACCAACGGCAACGTCGCCAACGACTGGATCGCCAACGGCGTCTGGAACGGCCCCGCCCCCATCGGCGGACAAGCCCGCCCCGGCTCCGGCCTCACCACCAAC
>NZ_JBHWDU010000131.1:0-15195 GCF_042734825.1 Kitasatospora sp. NPDC059648
GCTCCGCGCTGCATGGCGACCAGCCGGTTCTCGATCGCCCGGCCGCACGGGTCACGCAGCCCCGCGATCTTTCCCTGGAGTTCGCGGTAGGTGTCGAGGGCGCCGCCCTCCGTCCCGACGTCCAGGGCCTCCATCCGCAGTTCGGGGACGTGGTTCTGCAGGCCCAGCAGGTCCGGCTTGAGCGCGCCGCCAGGGGTGAGTTCGCGGACGGCCTTGGCCAGCTTGACCGCCGGGGTGCTGCGGTCCTTCAGCATCCGCTTGATCGCGTCGACCTTGGCCGTCGGGAAGGTGTTGCGCAGGTCCTCCGACAGCACCTGGAGCACCAGCCGCAGCACCGGATCCTGCGGCTGGGCCGTGAGCCGCCCGTACGGCAGCGCCTCCCCGGGGGCGAGCCGGTCCCGGCCGGGAGTGCCCCACCGCTCGGAGATCCGGTCGAGCTGGAAGGTCACCCAGGTCGCGCCGGGCCGGGCGTCCCAGTCCACCCCGAAGTGGTGGCGCACCCACAACTCGGCGGCCAGGTACTCGAAGACGGTCGGCGGCTCCTCGCGCGCCCGGCCGAGCAGCAGACAGGCGTCCTGGTTCCTCAGGAAGCTCATGCGCCCGCCTCGCTACGCTCGGCAGGGGCATTCGCCCACGCGCACCTCTCGTTGATTCTTCCCCGGCCTTCGGCCGGGGGCACCCCGATGCTTCGCTCACTCACGCGACGTCCTTCAACGGGCTGCTCACCGCGATGTCCGTCCCCGAGGTCGGGGTGTACTCGTTCCACTCCGCGATCAGCGTGCCGCGGTGGCCCGGGCGCGCCGGGTCCACGTCAAGCGAAATCTCGCCCCGACCCGGTTGACTGATCCTTTGTCAGATGTTCACCACTCCCTGTCTACTCGCATAGACCCGCCGATGGTGACATGGACACACACCGCCCGGCATCCCGCGCCGGGCCCGTGACAGGGAGCTCCCCACATGCTTCACGTCCACCGCCTCGCCCCCGCCGTCGCCACCGCGGTGCTCGCCGCGGCCGCCCTCGCGACCGCCGGTACCGCGCACGCCGCCCCCGCCGCCCCGCACACCCGCGCCGCCCTCGACGCGACCTGCTCCCAGGCCTACCTGCCGCTGCCCGACCCGTCCTGCACCCCCGGCGCCACCAACCCGGACGTCACCCAGGACACCATCGACTCCACCATCTGCGTCGCGGGCTACAGCACCTCGATCCGCCCCTCCACCACGTACACCAACCGCCTGAAGGTCCAGCAGATCGCCCAGTACGGGTACACCGACACCGACACGGCGGACTACGAGGAGGACCACTTCATCCCGCTGTCGCTCGGCGGCAACCCCACCGACCCGAACAACCTCTGGCCCGAGCCGCGTTACACCACCGGCACGAGCGGCCGGTCCTCCACCGACAAGGACACCGTGGAGTACAGGCTCTACCGCGCCGTCTGCAACCACCAGGTGAACCTGGTACCCGCCCAGCAGGCCATCGCCACCGACTGGACCACGGCCCTCTCGGCCCTCGGCCTCGGCTGACCGCACTCGCCGTCCGCCACCGCCCCACCCACGGACGGTACGGCGCGGGCGCCCCCGCCCTCACGGCGTGAGCGCCCGCGCCGACGCCCGTACCGGCGCCGGGAGTTCGGTCCCGCCACGCAGGTAGCGGTCCACCGCCGCGGCCGCCGAGCGCCCCTCGGCGATCGCCCAGACGATCAGCGACTGGCCCCGCCCGGCGTCCCCGGCGACGAACACCCCGTCCGCGGCGGTGCCGAACCCGTCGTCCCGCTCCAGCGCGCCCTCCGGCCCGACGGCCAGGCCGAGCTGGGCGAACAGCGGCTGGTCCGGCTCGGGCCCGCTGAAGCCCAGTGCGAGCAGGGCCAGCTGCGCCGACAGCACCCGCTCGGTGCCCGCCAGGGGTTCGCGCCCACCCGCCGCGCAGGAGGCGAAGCGGACGGCCGCCAGCCGCCCGTCCGGCCCCGGCTCGAACCCGACCGTCACCGCCTCGAACACCCTCCCGCCCGCCGCCGGCTCCGGCCCTCCCGCCACCGCCCCCGACTCCTCGTGCGAGGTGGTCTCCCGGTACACCTTGGGGTGGACCGGCCACGGCTGCCCCGGCGCCCGGCGCCGCGGCGGGCGCGGGTTGATGTCGAACTGGGTGACCGCGGCCGCGCCCTGGCGCAGCGCAGTCCCCAGGCAGTCGGCCGCGGTGTCCCCGCCGCCGACGATGACCACCCACCGGCCCTCGGCGGACAGCGGCGAGCTCGCGAGGTCCCCCTCGTCCACCCGGTTCGCCCAGGTCAGGTACTCCATCGCCGGATGCACCCCGGGCATCCGGCATCCGGGCACGGCCGGTTCCCGGTGGGCGGTGGCGCCCACCGCGACCACCACCGCGTCGTACTCGGACCGCAGCCACTCCCCCGTGACGTCCCGCCCCGCCCACACTCCGGTGCGGAACTCGGTTCCCTCGGAGCGCAGTTGGTCGATCCTCCGGTCCAGCCGGTGCTTCTCCAGCCGGAACGACGGGATCCCGTAGCGCAGCAGCCCGCCCGGGCGGTCGGCCCGCTCGTAGACCGTGGTCGCGTACCCGGCCCGGGTCAGCTGCTGGGCGGCGGCCAGCCCCGCCGGACCCGAGCCGATCACCGCCACCCGCCGGACCGCGCCCCGCCGTTCCGGCGGCAGCGGCCCGTCCCAGCCCTCCTCCCAGGCCCGGTCGGCGATGGCCAGCTCGACGTTCTTGATAGTCACCGCGGCGCCGTCGATCGCCAGCACGCAGGCGCTCTCGCACGGCGCCGGGCACAGGCGCCCGGTGAACTCCGGGAAGTTGTTCGTCGCCAGCAGCCGGGCGGCCGCGGCCCGCCAGTCCCCGTCCGCCGCCAGCCGGTTCCACTCCGGCACCAGGTTCCCCAGCGGGCAGGCCGCGTGGCAGAACGGCAGTCCGCAGTCCATGCACCGCGCCGCCTGCCCGCCCACCACCGGCAGCAGGGCCCCCGGCCGGTAGACCTCCCGCCAGTCCCCCAGCCGCTCCCGCGCGTCCCGTCGCTCCCGCTCCGCGCGCGGGGTGTTGAGGAAGGCCATCCGCTCTGCCATAGCGGCCTCCGGCGGGGCGTGCCGACACGGACCGGCGGCCCACCCGGCGGTACACCACCGTGTGGCCACCGTACGCCCACGAAGCGGCGCGCGAAACCCGCGGCGGCCGGGAACCCCGCGCCCCGCCCTCCACTGCCGTGAGCACGCCAGGGAGAATCTCCCTCATGACCCACACCGTGCTGATCGCCGAGGACGACCGCGCCATCCGCGACTCGCTCACCCGCGCCCTGACGCTGGAGGGCTACCGGGTGCGGATAGCCGCCGACGGCACCCAGACCCTCGCCGTCCTGGCCGAGCAGCGCCCGGACGTCCTGGTGCTCGACGTGATGATGCCGGCCCCGGACGGGCTGGAGGTGTGCCGCCGGCTGCGCGCCGCCGGGGACCGCACCCCGGTGCTGATGCTCACCGCCCGGGTCGAGGTCCCGGACCGGATCGCCGGGCTCGACGCCGGGGCCGACGACTACCTGGTCAAGCCCTTCGACGTGGACGAGCTGTTCGCCCGGCTGCGCGCCCTGCTGCGCCGCAACCCCCCGGCCGAGAGCCCGGAGGACGTGCTGACCGTCGCCGACCTGCGGGTCGAGCCGCCCGCCCGCCGGGCCTGGCGCGGCGGACGGGAACTGGAGCTGTCCCGCACCGAGTTCGACCTGCTGGAGCTGCTCACCCGCAACGCCGGCGCCGTCCTCGACCAGACCACCCTGTACGAGCGGATCTGGGGCTACGACTTCGGCCCCGGCTCGAAGAACCTCGCGGTGTTCATCGGCTACCTGCGGCGCAAGCTCGACCGACCCGGCCTCGCCCCGCTGATCCACACCGTCCGCGGCGTCGGCTACACGCTGCGCGAGCCGTGACCGGGCCCGCGGTCCGCCGCCCCCGCCTGCCCCGCCCCGGCCTGCGCACCACCCTCTCGCTCGCCTTCGCGGCGATGGCCGCGCTGGTCGCCGTGCTGATCGGCACGCTCGGCTACCGCGCCGCCGCCGCCCTGATCCGGGACGACGAGGCGGACGACTTCAACTCCGCCGTCCACGCGGTGAGCGGCCAGGTCAACCGCGAGAAGCTGTTCCCCGGGGACTTCAACGGCCCGAGCGGCCTGAGCGAGCAGCTGCTGCACCCGGTCCGGGTCACCGCACAGGCCCTCGATCCCACCGGGGCCGTCCTCCCGGGAACCTCCCGCGTCGTCCTGCCGACCTCCCCGGACGACCGCGCGCTCGCCCGCGCCGAAGCCCCCGCCCGGACGGTGACCGGCGAGCGCCACCTCCAGGGGGCCACCTGGCGGGTGGGGGTGGTCTCGCTCGGCGGCGGCCGCGGGGCCGTCCAGATCGTGCAGCGGCTCGACGACGTCGAGGAACTGCTGGCGCGGCTGCGCACCCAGATGGTCGCCGTGGTGGCCGCCGTCGTGCTGGTGGCGGGCGGAGCCGGATGGCTGGTCGCCGGACGGATCACCGGCCGCCTGGTCAGGCTCACCGAGGCCGCCGAACTGGTCGCCTCCAGCGGCCGGTTGGACGTACCGGTGTCCGCCGCGGGGACGGACGAGGTGGGCCGGCTCGGCCGCGCCTTCGACCGGATGCTGGTCCGGCTCGCCACCGCCAAGGAGAACCAGCGCCGGCTCGTCCAGGACGCCGGGCACGAGCTGCGCACCCCGTTGACCAGCCTGCGCACCAACCTCTCGGTGCTGCCCAGCATCGACCGGCTGCCGCCCGCCGAGCGCGCCGCGCTGCTCGCCGATCTCTCCGAGGAGGCCCGGGAGCTGACCCAGCTGGTGGAGGAGCTGGTGGCGCTCGCGGCCGACCGCAAGGCGGACGAGGACCCGGTCGAGGTGGTGCTCGCGGAGGTGGTGCGCGAGGCCGCCGCCCAGGCCCGCCGGCGCAGCGACCGGGAGATCACCGTGGACACGGACGGCACCGTCGTCATCGCCCGCCCGGACGCACTGGCCCGCGCGGTGAACAACCTGCTGGACAACGCGGCGAAGTTCGACCCGACCGGGACGTCCCCGATCGAGCTGGTCTCGCGCGGCCCGCGGGTCGAGGTCCGCGACCGCGGCCCGGGCATCGACGAGGCCGACCTCGACCGGGTCTTCGACCGCTTCTACCGCGCCACCGCCGCCCGCAGCCTCCCCGGTTCGGGCCTGGGCCTGGCCATCGTCGCCGAGGTGGCCCGCTCCCACGGCGGCACTGCCTTCGCCGCCAACCGCGAGGGCGGCGGCGCCGTCATCGGCTTCACCCTCGGCGGATAGCGCCTGTCCGGCGGGTCTTGTCGGATCAGCGCGCGGCGTCGGGCGCCCGGGCTGGGCGGGCGCCCGAGTCGGCCTCGTACTGGGCGTACTCGGGCGGTTCGGGCGTGCGTCCAGGCGGGAGGCGCCCCCACCGCGGTGGCACTCACCGCCGCGGACTCACCGCACTCGCAGGCACGCCACCCGCCGGCCGCATCCGGTCGGCGACCGGTGCCGGGGTGCTAGAAATCCCTGGTGCACGATCATCCGGAACCCCCGACCCGGCGAGTCTTCGTGGCCCTGGCTCCGCCCGACGACGCCAAGGACGAACTGGCCCGGGCCCTGCGGCCCGCCTACGCCGGGTACCCGCGGCTGCGGTGGAACCGGATCGAGGACTGGCACGTCACCCTGGCCTTCCTCGGCGAGCAGCCGTCCTCGGTGGTGCCACCGCTGCGGGCGGCACTGGCCGGGCCCGTCGCGTCGCTGCCCGCCCTTCGGCTGAGCCTGCTGGGCGGCGGCCACTTCGACGAGCGGCTGCTCTGGAGCGGGATCGACGGCGACCTGGAGGGGCTGCACCGACTCGCCGCCGCCGTCCGAGAGGTGGTCACCTCCTGCGGGATCGGGTTCCGGGAGCGGCCACTGCGCCCGCACCTGACGCTGGCCCGGGCCCGCCGCGACGACCCGCTCAGCGTGCCCCGGGCCGCGGCCGGGCTCAGCGGCTTCGTGGGCCGGCCGTGGCGGGCCGAACGCCTTCACCTCGTCGCCAGCAACATCGGCCGCGGCCCCGGCCCGATCCGCTACCGCGACGTCGCGTCCTGGCGGCTCGGCGTCGGGGCCGCGGCCGGGGCCGACGAGGCCCGCACCGAACCGTAGGGCCCCGGGGCGAACACCTCGCTCCAGGACGGCCGCACACGACGAACGGGCCCGGTGCGCAGCAGCACCCGGCCCGTTCACGACCTCACCGTCCTCAGACGGCGGCCAGCAGCCCCCGCCCGAGCCAGTCGGCGCTGTCCTTCACTCCCGGCAGGACGAAGAAGTACCCGCCGCCGGTCGGGGAGATGTAGTCCACCAGCGGCTCGTCGATCAGCCGGGTCTGGGTGGCCTCGAACTGCCGCACCACGTCCTGCTGGTAGCAGCAGAACACCAGGCCCATGTCCAGGTTGCCCGCCTTGTCGACGCCCCGGTCGTAGTTGAAGCCGCGGCGCAGGATGCGCGAGGTGTCGGTGTCGGCGGTGCGCGGGTTGGCCAGGCGGATGTGGGCGTTGAGCGGGATCGCGTTGCCGTTCGGGTCCTTGGCGTAGTCCGGTGCGTCGTTCTCCTGGTGGCCGTCCAGCGGCGCGCCGGTGTCGCGGCGGCGGCCGAACATCTTCTCCTGCTCGCTGAGCTTGACCCGGTCCCAGAACTCGATCAGCATCCGGATGATCCGGATCACCTGGTAGCTGCCGCCGGTCGCCCAGGCGGGCTCGCCCGCGCCGTCGTTGACCCAGACCAGCCGGTCCATCTCCCGGGTCGAGGTGGTGTCCGGATTGACGATGCCGTCCTTGAAGCCGAGCAGGTTGCGCTGGGCGCCGTCCGGGCGGGACTGGTTCTGGAAGCCGTCGATCCGCCAGAGGATCTGCATCCCGCCGCGGGTGTGCCGGGTGATGTCGCGCAGCGCGTGCAGCACGGTGTCCTGCCGGTCTGCGCAGATCTGCAGCGAGAGGTCGCCGTGCAGTTCGTCGGCCTGGAGGTTGTCGTTGGGGAAGGTCTTCATCGGCGTCAGCTTCACCGGCTTGGCCTTGGCGAGGCCGAAGCGGTCGTCGAACAGCGAGGCGCCGACGCCGACGGTGACGGTGAGGTTGTCGGTGGGCACGACCGGGCCCAGGATGCCGCTGTCGGACGGCGGGGCGCCGACGCCGAGGTCGGGCGGGGTGCCGCCGGCGGTGAGGAAGCGGATCCGATCGGTCAGGGTCCTGAACAGGTCCTCCAGTCCCTTGCGGTCCGGGGCGACCACCTGGCAGGAGACGAAGGCCGCGTAGCCGGGGGCCGGAGTGGTGATGCCGGCCTGGTGGTCGCCGTGGAACGGGACGGCCCCGGACCTCGTCTGGTGGGTGTCCCCGGCGGCGGCCGGCTCGGCCCCGAGGCCGAACGCCCCGCCGGCCAGGACGGCGGCTCCCGCGCCCGCGCCGAGCGCGGCCCGGACGAAGCTGCGCCGGGCCGGTCCGGCCGGGCAGCCCCCCTGCTCGACGACCGGCTCGACGGCCTGCCCGGCACCGGCGGCGTGCGGGAACGGGCAGGAGCCGGCGGCTGCGGTGTGGTCGGTCATCAGGCGGCCTTCCGGATTTCGAGCATGGCGGGTATGGGCGAGAGGTCTTCGAGCAGCTGGCCGGTGGCGCCGTTCAGCCGGCGCCGGGTGTCGGCGGGCAGCTTGTCCAGCGGGGTCCAGCCGTCGGCGGTGCGGCCGGTGGCGACCAGGTCCCCGACCCGCTTCATGTCGGCGTTGACGCGGACCAGCACCTGCGGGTCGCGCTCGTCGAGCAGCGGCTGCAGCAGGGTCAGCAGCTCCTGGGTGCCGGCCAGGTTGGCCTGGCTGGTGGCCAGGTTGGTGCCGCTGCCCATGTCGGTGTCGCCGGTCAGCTCGAACTGGAGGGTGTTCTCCAGGATCTCGTGGGCGCGCAGCGGCAGGTCGCCCGGGTCGAAGTCCTGGGTGGGGAAGTCGTGCACCAGCTTGGCGACGTTCTGGGCGAGCTCGTCGGCGACGGGCGTCAGGTCGGCGGCGGACTGGCCGTGCCAGAGGCCGTACTCCAGCCGCAGGAAGCCGGTGAAGCCCGGGTCCTGGGCCTTGTCGGCGTAGCCGTCGGCGCGGCCGTCGATCTTCTTGTCGAGGTCGGCGAAGGTGCCGTAGGCGGCGCCGAGCGAGGCGTACTGCTGGTGGGCCGTGAGCCAGTCGGCCTTGGCGGTGGCGAGGTCGCCGGCCCGCATGTCGGCCTGGATCTTCTGGGTCTGCGTCATGAGGGTCGCGAGGCCCTTGTTGACGTAGTCCTTGTAGCTGTCCAGGGGGGCCTTGAGGTCGTCCTCGGAGACCGGCTTGACGGCCTTGACCTCGGCGCCGCCGGTGACGTGCACGGTGGCTGAGGTGACGGCGGTTCCGCCGGTGGGCACGCAGCGCCAGGCGTAGTCGCCGGAGCCGATGGTGGCGGTGAGCGCGCGGGTGGTGCCGGGGGCGAGGCCCTCGATCTCGCCGTAGACGGCGCCGCTGCCCGGGTTGACCAGGTAGACCTCGGAGACCTTGTCGCCGGTGTTGTGCATCTGGAACACCTGCTGGCCGGGCTGGGGGCTGCCGAAGCCCTTGCCGCACTCCTTCTCGGAGACCGCGACGGTGGCGGAGCCGTCCTGCTTGCCGTCGCTGACGGCGATCACGGTGCCGGCCACCACGGCCGGGACGGCGATCGCCGCGGTCGGCAGCACCCAGCGCGGACGGCCCGCGCGCACCGGCGGCTCGGCCTTCCCGGCCTCCGTCTTCGCCTCGTCGGGAGCGGCCGCCGGGGCGGACGGGGCCGCCTTGCCGCCGCGCACGCCCTCGACGAAGAGGGTCATCACGATGCTCAGGTAGGCGATGTAGCCGACGACCTGGAGGACCGTCATGGTGACGGTCAGGTTGAGGGTGCCCTGGACCAGCGTGGCGTACCAGGAGGAGGCGTCCAGGTGTCCGCTCAGGTCGAATGCGTACGTGCTGCCGCCGCCGACCAGCCCGGACTCCTGGAGGTCGCGCAGGCCGTAGCCGAGCACGCCCGCGGCGACGACGATCAGGCCGGCGCCGGTGATGGTGAAGAACCTGGTGAGGTTCATCTTCAGGGCCCGGCGGTACAGGCCCCAGCACAGGCCCACCGAGAGCAGCAGGCCGACGGCGGCGCCGAGCAGCGGGCCGGTGGACTCCCCGGCGGTGCGTGCGTTGGTCCACAGGAAGAGCGAGGTCTCCAGTCCCTCGCGGGCGACCGCGAGGAAGCTGGTCAGCACCAGCGCGCCCGCGCCCATCGCCAGCGAGGCCTGGACCTTCTCCTTCAGGTCGGCGGAGAGGGTGCGCGCCGAGCGGCGCATCCAGAACACCATCGCGGTGACGAAACCGACCGCGATCAGGCTCAGCACTCCGCCGAACGCCTCCTGGGCGTGGCCGGACAGGTTGGCGGCGGTGAAGGTGAGCACCGCTCCGAAGCTGAGGCTGAGCGCGACGGCCGCCGCGACGCCCGTCCACACCTGTGGCAGCCGGCCCTTCTGACCGGCCCTGACCAGCGTGGCGACCAGGATCGACACGATCAGGCCTGCTTCGAGCCCTTCGCGCAGCCCGATCAGGAAGCTGGGAAACGCCTCATCCCACATGCAGCGGGCTCCTCCCCCGGGCCGCCCCGGGTTGTCACCTGTCCTCGACCGCCCCGCCGGGGGTGCCGGGGGACGGGCACGGCTAACGCCCCGGACGGATGGTCCAGGGCGTTTCGCTTAGCTTAGGCAAACCTTAGAGCCGCCGCGGTCAACTGCACCCCGCGTTCAGGTAAGGGTTCGGTATGGGAACACCCATGCACGGGCCAACTCCTCGCGCCGGCGCCACCCGGGAGAGATCTTCGTCACCCCCACCACTGCTCGGGCGCCGCCTCGGCCTCCGCCTCCGGAGGCACCGTCACCGGTTCGGCGCAGCGCACCAGCAGGTCCCCCTCCCCCGTCTCGGTGACCAGGAGGCCCCGTTCCCGCAGGACGAGCGCGGCCGCCCCGGTCACCGCCGCCCGCGCCAGGCCGGACGGCAGTCCGTCCGGCTCCTCACCCGGGGACCAGCCGACCACCACACCCTCGGGGTGGGGGCCGATCGACAGGGGCGAGGCACCCGGCGCGGTGTCGAACCCGGCGCGGGCCAGGGCCTCGGTGACGTCCTCGAAGAGTTCACGGTGATCCGCCATTGGCGCAGCGTAGGCCCACGCCCTCGCGGCGCCCGGACGCCGCGCGCACCGACACGCTCCAGCTGCACCCGAGCGCAGCATCGCCCCCGTTGCGCCGACCGGGGGCCAGCCGATCGGGCGTCAGCGCCCCCCGTCCGGCCCGACACGCACGGCCGGACGGCCCGATGGACGTGCACAGTCGGCCCCCTGGCGACAGCATGACAGAGTAAGCGCCCCATCACCCTGAGCAACGGGTCCAGCGAACCGCCCAGGTCCGTGCGCCGGTCCGCCCGGCGGGCCCGTATCGAGAGGTCCCATGATCACAACACTTCGTCGGCCGGCGTTCCCGCCGGCGGGCCTCCGCCACGGCACGCCGGGAACGCCGGGGAGCCCGTCGTGAGCACCGAACTGCATTCGCAGCCCGGACGGGTGACCAGCAGCCGCAGCAAGCCGGCCAACAGGGCCGAAGCCTTCGCCGACTGGACGGACGGCAGGCTCGGCATCTACGCCCTGGCCAAGTCCAACCTGCGCAAGATCTTCCCGGACCACTGGTCCTTCATGCTGGGCGAGATCGCGCTCTACACCTTCGTCATCATCATCCTGACCGGCGTCTGGCTGACCATGTTCTTCCAGCCGAGCATGGCCGAGGTCGTCTACGACGGGAAGTACGTCCCGCTCAAGGGCATCCAGATGTCGCTGGCGTACGCCTCCACCGTCGACATCAGCTTCGACATCCGCGGCGGACTGCTGATGCGCCAGATCCACCACTGGGCGGCCGTCGTCTTCATCGCCTCGATGCTGACCCACATGCTGCGCGTCTTCTTCACCGGCGCCTTCCGCAAGCCCCGCGAGATCAACTGGATCTTCGGCGCCCTGCTGCTGATCCTCGGCATGTTCGACGGTTTCATGGGCTACTCGCTGCCCGACGACCTGCTGTCCGGCACCGGCATCCGCTTCATGGAGGGTGCGATCCTGGCCATCCCGATCGTCGGCACGTACCTGCAGTTCTTCATCTTCGGCGGGCAGTTCCCCGGATTCGTCATCATCCCGCGGCTGTTCACCGTCCACGTGCTGCTGATCCCGGGGATCATGGTGGGCCTGCTCGCGGCGCACCTGATCCTGGTCTTCTACCACAAGCACACCCAGTTCGCCGGGGCCGGCCGAACCAACGACAACGTGGTGGGCATGCCGCTGATGCCGGTCTACATGGCCAAGGCCGGCGGCTTCTTCTTCCTGGTCTTCGGCGTCATCGCGTTCATGTCGGCGATCGCCACCATCAACCCGATCTGGGCCTACGGCCCGTACCGGCCCGACCAGGTGTCGACCGACGCCCAACCCGACTGGTACATGGGCTTCTCCGAGGGCCTGATCCGGGTGATGCCGGGCTGGGAGATCAGCGTCTGGGGCGGCCACACCCTGAACCTCGGAGTGTTCATCCCGCTGGTCGTCTTCCCGACCGTGCTGCTGGCCATCTGGTGCTGGCCGTTCCTGGAGGCCTGGGTCACCGGGGACCGCGGCGAGCACCACATCGCCGACCGTCCGCGCAACCACCCGGTCCGCACCGCCTTCGGCGTGGCCTGGATGGGCCTCTACCTGATCCTGCTGGCCGGCGGCGGCAACGACCTCCTGGCGACCCACTTCCACCTGTCGATCAACGCGATCACCTACGCCGTGCGGGCCGGCTTCTTCGCCGTGCCGGTGGTCCTCTTCGTGATCACCAAGCGGTGGTGCCTGGGCCTCCAGCGCCGCGACAAGGAGAAGGTGCTGCACGGCCGGGAGACCGGCGTCATCAACCGGCTGCAGCACGGCGAGTACGTCGAG
The DNA here is from genome assembly GCF_042734825.1 of Kitasatospora sp. NPDC059648. Taxonomy (NCBI): domain Bacteria; kingdom Bacillati; phylum Actinomycetota; class Actinomycetes; order Kitasatosporales; family Streptomycetaceae; genus Kitasatospora; species Kitasatospora sp. NPDC059648. The sequence continues at coordinate 12,007 of NZ_JBHWDU010000131.1, forward strand.
GTGCACGCGCCGTTGCCCCAGGGCCGGCTGTTCACCCTCACCGCTCACGAGCAGCCCGAGCCGATCGTGCTGGAGCCCGAGGTGGACGAGAACGGCGTGGTCCGCCGGGCCGGTCTGTGGACCCGCACCCGGGCCAAGCTGTCCCGCGGCTTCTACGGCGAGGGCAGCCAGATCGCCAAGCCCACCGCCGAGGAGCACGCGGAGATCAGCAGCGGCCACGGCCACCACTGATCCCGGTCCCGACGCGACGAGGGCCCGCCGAGCCGTTGCCGGCGCGGCGGGCCCTCGTCGTGCCGTGCACGCACCCGGCCGGGGTCAGAGCCGCAGGGCCGCCGGGAGGACGGCGAGCAGTGCCGCCGCGACGGTGACGGACAGGCAGAGCACCGCCCAGCGGGCGCAGATCCGGCGGCACTCGGCACGGTAGCGGGCGGCCAGTCGGCGGCAGCGCTCGACGGCGCGGTCCACGACCTCCTCCGCGTAGCGCAACCGGTCGGCGGTGTAGGCCAGTTCGAGGCTCTCCCGTTCGTCGGCCGGCAGCCAGGGGAACCGCGCGGCGAAGGCCCGGGCGTCCCGTTCGGCCGCCGCGACCTCGGCCTCCCAGGCCAGGTAGCCCTCGATCCGGGCGATCCCCACCAGGGAGTTCGCCCGGCCGCCGCCGGCCGGGCCGCCCTGGCGCGGGCTCCGCGCTCGCGGCGGACGCTGTCTGCCACCCATGACCGCTCCTCAAGTCCTGTCGAGTCGTCCCGCCGGAATTCCTGCGGGCACAGGCCCCATGGGGCGCCGCTCCGCAACCACGCAACTACTACCAGCGACGAACTGCAGGCGGCAGACGGCTCGCCACGACCCCGGAGCACGGGGAAAACTTGCGCGCCACGCACTATTGCGTGGCGCGCAGGTTTCGCGGCAGAGTGGTGGCCATGACGAACGGGCAGCCCGGTCTGCGGGAACGGAAGAAGGCCGCGACGCGGGAGGCACTGAGCTGGGCGGCGCTGCGCCTGGCGGCGGAACGGGGACTGGAGAACGTCCGGGTGGAGGACATCGCCGCCGCGGCCGGGGTGTCCCCGCGCACCTACAACAACTACTTCTCCAGCAAGGCCGAGGCGATCGTCTTCCGGCACCGCGACCGGATCCTGCGGGCCGCCGAGACCCTGCGGGGCCGCCCGGCGGCGGAACCGCTGTGGGAGGCGCTGACCCGGGCGCTCGTCGAGCCCTTCGACGGAGCAGAGGAGGCGCCCGACCCGGGCTGGGTCGCCGCCGTACGGCTGCTGCTGCGCGAGCCCGCGCTCCAGGCCGAGCTGTTCCGCGGCGGCGCCGAGACCCGGGCCGAGCTCACCGCGGCGATCGCCGCCCGGACCGGCACCGACCCCGCCCGGGACCTCTACCCGAAGCTCGTCGCCTCCGCCGCGCTCTCCGCACTGCAGGTCTCCAACGAGCACTACCTGAGCGCCGATCCCGTGGTGCCCTTCAAGTCGCTGCTCGCCGAGGCGCTGCGGCAACTGGCCACCGGGCTGCCCGAACCGTCATGTTCCTGAACGAAACGTCTCAGAGGGGGAATCGGGATGACCAACGACGTCGTCGTCGTCGGCGCCGGCCCGGTCGGGCTGTTCCTGGCCTGCGAGCTGGCGCTCGCCGGAGTCCGGCCGGTGGTACTGGACCGGCTGCCCGCGCGCTCCGGCGAGCAGAAGGCCAACGGACTGGTCGGCCAGGTGCTCCGCCTGCTCGACCACCGGGGGCTCCACGAGCCGCTCAGCGGTGTCCCGGGTGCGCCGCGGCCCGTACCGCGCTTCGTGTTCGGCGCCTTCCCGCTGGAACTGCACCGGCTCGACGCGAACCCGCTGCACGCCGTGCCCGTGCCCCAGCACCGGATCGAGGAGGTTCTGGAGGAGCGCGCCCTCGAACTCGGTGTCACCGTGCGCCGCGCCCACGAGGTCACCGGCCTCGCCCAGGACGCGACCGGGGTGACGGTCGACGTCCACGGCCCCGACGGCGCCGGCCGGTTGCGGGCCCGCTACCTGGTCGGCGCGGACGGCGGCCGCAGCACCGTCCGCAAACTCGCCGGGATCGGCTTCCCCGGCGTCACCTCGCCCGACCCGGTCTCCCGCATCGCCCACGTGCTGCCGCCGGAGGGCATCCGCACCACCGACGACGGCGACGTCCTGCTGCCCGGCTGCCCGACCCCGTTCCGCCCGTACACCCACACCCGCACCGACCACGGCGTGTTCGTCATCGCCCCGTTCAGCCCGGACGCGGTCATGATCGCCACCCTGGAGTGGGGCGGCCCGCCGGTGGACGAGCAGGCTCCGCTCACCCTGGACGAGCTGCGCGCCAGCATCCGCCGGGTCACCGGCGCCGACCCGGAGCTCGCCCCGGCCCGCACGGCCGGCCCGTTCACCCCGCGGCGCACCGCCGGTCACAACACCCGGCTCGCCGAGCGCTACCGCGACGGCCGGGTGCTGCTGGTCGGCGACGCCGCCCACGTCCACGCCGCCACCGGCGGCCCCGGGCTCAACCTCGGCCTGCAGGACGCCGCCAACCTCGGCTGGAAGCTGGCCGCCGACCTGCACGGCTGGGCCCCGCCCGGCCTGCTGGACAGCTACCAGCACGAACGCCACCCGGTCGGCGAGCGGGTGTTCATGCACTCCCAGGCGCAGATCGCGCTGATGTCCCCCGGCCCCGGGGTCACCGCGCTGCGCGCCCTGGTCGGCGAACTGCTCTCCCACGACGACAACCTCGCCCGGATCGCCGCGCTGATGGCGGGCAGCGACGTCCGCTACGACACCGGCTGCCCGCACCCGCTCGCCGGGGGTTTCGCCCCCGAGCTCACCCTCGGCACCGCCGACGGAGACGTCCGCCTCTCCGAACTCGCCCGCCATGCACGGCCGTTGCTGCTCGACCTGAGCAACGGCGGGCTCGGCCTCGCCGACCTCGCGGCGGGCTGGAAGGACCGGGTCGACGTGGTGACCGCCGCCCGCGCGCTGCCTCCCGCCGCCGCGCTGCTGCTGCGCCCGGACGGGTACGTCGCCTGGGCCTGCGCCCCCGGGGACGCCGACCCGGAGGGCCTGGACCGGTCACTTCGCCGCTGGTTCGGCGAACCACGCGGCTGATCGGCTTCCGCTCTCCGGGCCAACGCCCGGGGATCCCGCCCCGCACGGTACGTGCCGGGCCCGCCCGCCCCCTCCCGACCGGGGC
>NZ_JBHWDU010000132.1:0-14682 GCF_042734825.1 Kitasatospora sp. NPDC059648
CACCGGGTGACGGCGCGGTGCGGGGCCGAGTCCTGCGGTGCGGAGGACGCGTCGGACGGTGGTGGCGCTGATCCTGTGTCCGAGTCGGTGCAGTTCGCCGTGCACGCGGCGTGCGCCCCACCGCGGGTTCTCGTTGGCGAGCCGGATGATCAAATCGTGGAGCTCGTCGGATACCGGCGGGCGGCCGGGGGAAGGCGGCTGGGTCCACTTCTGCTTGATCAGGCGCTGGTGCCGGGCAAGCAAGGTGCGTGGCGTGGCGATCCGGTGCCCACGGAGCGCCCGGGGCAGTACTCGGGCGAGCGCGGCCAGCCGGGCTTCGGCGCGGCGACCTGTCGGCGCAGCACGGCGACCTCGTGCCGCAGGATGAGTATCTCGGCGTTCCTGGCCGCGGCGGATCTGCACAGCAGAGCCAGCCACGCAAAGATCCGCGTGGCGAACAGGTAGATCATCCGTACGAGCACGGTTACCGATCATGCCGGACCGCTGGCCTCGGCCACGTTGTCCGAAGCCAGCAGCGGTGAAGCTGTTCTGGAGCACTACGGGCAAACTCCGGTGCGGTAGGCGCGCCGAGGGCGCCAGGGCAGTCGCGTTCGGGTGTGCCGAGGTGCAAACGTGCTCTTCAGCGTCCCCTACACGGACGCTGCCGTGGCGCCAACGGGCCCGGCCCGGACGGCGGCCAGCAAGGCCTGGGCGGGCGAGACGGCCGCGAAACTGGCAGAGGTGCCGGTTGGCGTAGTCTGGGCCCATGGCTCGATCGGATGGTGCGCCCGCTCCCGGGCTGCGCGAGCGCAAGAAGGCGGAGACCCGGGAGGCGCTGCGTACCGCGGCCGCGCGACTGTTCGCCGAGCGCGGGTTCGGCGAGACGACGGTCGCCGAGATCGTCGAGGCGGCCGGGGTGTCGCCGCGGACGTTCTTCCGCTACTTCGACAGCAAGGAGGACCTGCTGCTGCCGGACCTCGCGGAGTCGTTCGAGCGGCTGACGCAGGAGCTGGCTCGTCGCCCCCGCAAGGAGCCCGCGTTGGTGGCGCTGCGCGAAGCGGTGTTGGCGGCGGTGGCCGATGCTCCGCAGACCACCCTGGTCGCGCTGGCCCATCCGCTGGAGGGGGCGGAGGAACTGGTGACGGACCGCCTGGTGTACGCCTTCGTGCAACTGGAGGGCAGGCTCACCAAGCTGCTCGCGGACCGGATGCCGCCGGGCCCCGACGCGGATCTGCGGGCCGCCGTGCTGGCGATGACGGCGATGTCGGCGATGCGCGCGGTCGTCCGTACCGTACGGGAGCGGCGGGAGACCGGGGAGGTGCCGGTCGGCGCCTTCGGCCGGCTACTGCCGACGGCGTTCGCGGTACTGGCCGAGGCGAGCGCGGACCTCTGATCGGTCTCCGCCCACCCCGGCCCTCTGGTGGTCAACCCGCCAGGGACGACCCCCGGTCGAGATCAGCCACGCAGGAGCGCAGCGCCCGCGGGCTGTTCCAGCCCAACACGCCGGTGATCCGGCCGTCCGTCCGGTAACGGGCGACGAAGGACCGCTGTCCGGGGTCGCCGTGCACCACTTCGAGCTCCGCGTCCGGGGTGCAGATCCCGTACGCCTGGATCCTGGTGTCGTACTGGTCGCTCCAGAAATAGGGGAGCGGCGCGTACTCCTCGCGTGCGCCGAGCAGGTTGCGGGCTGCGGCGATGGCCTGCTCGGAGGCGTTGGTGCGATGCTCCAGCCGCTGGGTGCGGTCGAGCCGTGGATGGTGCCACCGGGAGACGTCCCCCGCGGCGTAGATGCCCGGCGCCGCCTGGCAGTAGGCGTCGCAGAGCACACCGTCGGCGATGTCCAGGCCGCTGCCGCGCAGCCAGGCGGTGGCTGGCGTGGACCCGATGGCCACCACGGCGGCATCTGCCTCCAGCAGACTGCCGTCGGTCAGTTGCAGCCCGGTCAGCCGTCCGTACGCGCCGAGCAGCGAGCCGACGCCGACCCCGGTGCGCAGCCGTGCTCCATGGTCGGTGTGCAACTCGCCGACGAGTCGGCCGAGTTCCGGGCCCAGGCGTTCGGCGAGCGGGAACGGGCCCCGGCAGACCAGGGTGGTCTCCACGCCGAGGCTGCAGGCGGTGGCGGCGACCTCGGCACCGGTGAAGCCGCCACCGATCACGGCGAGCCGGGGTCGGCCCACCAGGTGCCGGCGCAGCCGTTCGGCGTCCTCCAGCGTGCGCAGGACATGGACGCCTTCGAGCTCGTGCCCGGTGGGCAGGCGCCGGGGCGTGACGCCGGTGGCGATGATTAGTCCGTCGTACGCCAGGCTGGTGCCGTTATCGAGCTGGACACTGCGCTGGTTGGTGTCCAGGCCGATGGCCTGGCAACCCAGTCGCAGGTCCAGGTCCAGCCGGGCGTAGTCCTCGCCGCCGCGCAGGGCGGCGCGGGTGGGCTGCCAGGCACCGGACAGGACCTGCTTGGACAACGGCGGTCTGTCGTAGGGGAGATGGGGCTCCGCGCCGAGCAGGGTCAGCCGGCCGTGGTAGCCCTCGCGGCGCAGCGTCTCCACCGCCGTGAGCCCGGCGGCGGAGGCGCCGACCACGACCACCCGGTGCGGTGCGCTGCTCATGCGCCCGCTCCGGTCGGTTCGCACGTTCGCCCGCTCATTCGGCCTCCACTCGGATGGCGGCGGCGGGGCAGCGCGCGGCCGCGTCGCGGACCGAAGTGGCGAGCTCCGCGGGCGGGTCGGCGTCGAGGAGGACGGCGATGCCGTCATCGCGCTGGTCGAAGACCTCAGGGGCGGTCAGGACACAGGTGCCGGCGCCGCAGCAGCGGTCCTGGTCGAGGGTGATGCGCATGGGGTGTCCTTGCTTAGGGGTCGGGGCTGCTTCACCAGGTGACGGGCAGCTGGTGCAGGCCGTAAATGACCATGTCGTCGCGGAACGGGAGCTGGTCGACCCGTACGGTCGGCCGCAGGCCGGGGAAGCGGGCAAACAGCGAGGTGAGGGTGATCCGGATTTCGGCGCGGGCGAGTTGCTGGCCCAGGCACTGGTGCGGGCCGTAGCCGAAGGCGACATGGGCGGCGGAGTCGCGGGCGATGTCCAGCCGGTCCGGGTCCTCGATGCCGAGGCCGGGGTCGCGGTTGGCGGAGGGCAGCGAGGCCACCACGTAGTCGCCGGCCTTGATCGTCTGGCCGCCGAGGGTGAGGTCCTCGGATGCCACGCGGACCAGGCCGAACTGGATGATCGTCAGGTAGCGCAGCAACTCCTCCACCGCGCGGTCGGCCAGGGCCGGGTCCGCGCGAAGGGCGGCGAGCTGGTCGGGGTGTTCCAGCAGCGTCAGGGCGCCGAGCGCGATCATGTTGGCGGTGGTCTCGTGGCCGGCGATCAGCAGCAGTGAGCCCAGCACGGTGAGCGCGACGTCGGTCAGCGGGCTGTCCGGATCGGCGTCGGCCTCGGCGATCAGGGTGCTGAGCAGGTCGTCGCCCGGCTGCTCGCGCTTGGCGGCGACCAGCGCGGCGATGAAGGACGCGAGTTCCGCCCTGGCCTGCTGCCCTTGTTCGGCCGAGGACTCGATGGCCAGCAGCTGGTCGGCCAGGCGATGGAAGGTCTCGCGGTCGTCGTAGCTGACACCGAGCAGTTCGCAGATCACCAAGGAGGTGACGGGAAGGGCGAGTTCAGCGACGAGGTCGACCGGCCCGCCGGCCTTCTCCATGGCGTCCAGCCGCTCGTCCACGATTTGCTGGATCCGGGGCTGCAGCTGCTGGACCTGCTTGACTGTGAACGCCCGCATGACCGGGCGCCGGTAGCGCGCGTGCTCAGGCTCGTCCAGGCGCAGCAGTGCGCCGGGCAGCGGCTGCTCCGGCAGCGCGGCCACCGCGCTGCGCACATGCGGTGCGCTGACGGCGAGCCGTGAGCTGAACCTGGGGTCGGCGAGCAGCGTGCGGACATCCTCGTAGCGGGTGACCAGCCAGCCGGAGCCGCCGCTCGGGAAGGTGATCCGGCTGATCGGCGCGGACTCGCGCAGTGCCCGGTAACCGGGCGCGGGGTCGAAGGGGCACCTGCGCTGCCGGGGCAGCTCGGGCAGGTCGCTCGGGCGGGCGGTGTCGGTCATGGCACCCTCCGGTGGTGTCGTACGGGGGGACGGGGGTTCTGGGGGATCGGCGTCGTGCCGCCGGTGGAGCACCGGACCACCGAACGCGATCGCCAGGAACAGGCCGGTGCCCGCGATCAGTTGGGCCTCGGACGTCCAGTGGGCAAGCAGCAGCCCCGCGCCGGTCGCCAGGGCGACCAGCAGCAGCTTGCCCAGCACCAGGTTCCGCAGCGGCAGCCGGTGCGGCCCGACGGAACCGGTGCGCCGCCGGCGCTGCCATCTGACCAGCAGCACCAGCGCCGAGAGCAGCGCCATCTGGGCCAGCACACCTGCGGCGCGCTGCCAGACCGGACCGTGCTCTACGAACGCCCAGCGCCAGCCGAAGTAGGCCCCGGCGGCGGTGTAGCCGATCCGGATCGCGCGGCGGGATGGGAGGCGAACCCAGGATGCGAAAAGTGGCACAACTGCCACAATAGAGAAAGTGGCACAAGTGTCAAGTTTTTCCGGCGGCGGCCCCATTGCGGCGCGAGCGCGGCTCGCCTTGATCCTCAGTGGGTGTTGTCGTTCCAACCTTGAGCGACACCGGTCGAACGAGAGTCTCGATCGGGCGGCTTCGGCGGGTGCCGGGCTGGCGGCAGGGCCTCGGCCAGTAGCGGAACCAGGCCGAGCGGGGCGCGATCACGCCGCCAGTCGGTAACTAGAGTTGTCAATCCCGAGGTAGTTAACTATAGTTGTCATGTGACGATGCCTGAGATCACCCGAGAAGAACAGGTAGAACTCGACAAGGCTCTGTATGACGCCGTAAACCCATTGGCTTCGGCCATTCGCTCCCGAGCGACCGGGCTTCCCGCGGACCGCATGTGGGACGCCGACCCCGTCGCAGTGGCTCTGTCCGTCCTTGCCGCCTGGAGGACGGTGGACGCGGAGGTCAAGCGACTGACCGCGAACGCGGCAGCGACCGCCGGCTCCTACGGGGCAAGTTACGAGCAGTTGGGGGCCGTGTGGGGCATCACCCGCCAGGGCGCCCGCAAGAAGTGGCCCGACGCCATCACCCGCCCGGCGCCCTCGACAGCACGAACGAGCAATCTTGAGATCTTCGGTGGGACGGCCGAACTGGTCCAGGCGCCATCCGGCGGCTGGAACTGGACGGGCAAGGGCGCCGACGGAGCACCCGGTGCGGCCGGCGACGGGGCGTGCTACGCAACCGCGGAGGAAGCCGCGGCCCATGCGGGCGCATTCCTCAAGGAGCATGCCGCTGACGCTGTCGGCCGGCCTTGAGCGGCTGGCGCCGTTCCGGTTTTGAGGAGCGCCGGTCGAACGGGAACTCGATCGGGTGAGTGTGGCGGCCGCCGCGCATGAAAGCAGGGCCTCTTGGTAGCTCAAAGGGTGTCTACGCCAACGAGCAGTCCAGGAGGCCCTGTTGGCGCAGTTCTACGGCATCACGTGGGTGGAGTCCACTTCTGCCACCCTTGCGTGTGACTGCTTGGCTCACCGGTTCGGGAACGCCGGCGGCCACGAGGCGCGCGAGCGCCGCTACCCGACGGACATGTCGGATGCGGAGTGGGCGGTGGTGCGACCGCTGTTTCCGGCGCCGGGCTGGCTGCGGGGCCGGGGCGGGCAGCCGGAGGCGTACTGCCACCGCGCGATACTGGACGCGATCCGCTACCTGGTCGACAGCGGCACGAAATGGCGGGCCATCCCGGCTGACTTCCCGCCGTGGGACCACGTCTACGCCTTCTTCCGCCGCTGGCGCGACCACGGTCTGGTCCAGGAGTTCCACGACCGGCTCCGCCGCAGGGTGCGCGAGCAGGCCGGGCGGGATCCGGAGCCGAGCGCGGGTGTGATCGACTCCCAGTCGGTCAAGGCGGACCCGGTCGTCGGCTGCGGCGTGACAGTGCGGGTGATCGTGGCGGCGACGTCATGCCCCGGCGTCGTACCGCAGTCGGGCCCGCTCGACCTCGTTGATGTGCTGCTCCGCCCATTCGCGCACGGCGGCCAGCGGGCCTTCGAGGGTGTGGCCGAGCTCGGTGAGCCGGTACTCGACCCGGGGCGGCACCACGGGATGGACCTCGCGGCTGACCAACCCGTCACGTTCCAGGCTGCGCAGGGTCTGGGCCAGCATCTTCTCGCTGATGCCCTGGATCTCGTCCCGCAGTTCACCGAAGCGTCTCGTGCCGCAGGCCAGCCGGCCCACGATGAGCGCGGTCCACTTGTCTGCGATGCGGTCCAGAGCCGCCCGCGAAGGGCATGGGGCGCTGTACACGTCCGCGACGTGACCGTCCGAAAGAAGCACGGGCGCCCGACCGGGAGTTCCGGGACGTGGCCGGCGGCGAGGAGGCGAAAGCGACACCAGTGCAAGCTAACTGATGTGGAGTGAAGAGGACAGAGCCAACTTCCGGGTCGGGGACTGACGTGCAAGTGCGTACTTCCCAACGGGTGGCCACGCTCCGAAAGTGAGTGGCGGACAAAGCAACGCTCTCCCCGGAGGTTCTCATGACCCACCCCGCACCGCGCGCCCGGCTGAACGTCGGCAGCACCGCCGTCACCTTCCTGCCCGACGGGTACGGCCGCATCAACCCCTCCGCCTTCCTGCCGGGCAGCGCCCCCGAAGGCTGGGCCACACACGGCGCAGACCTCGATCCGGACGGCCGGTTCACCGTCAGCATCGGCTCGTTCCTGATCCGCGCGCTGACGGACGCAACCTCCTCGTCGACCTCGGGCTGGGGCGCGTCGAGTTCACGGTTCCGGGAGTGGCCGACTTCCACGGCGGGGCCCTCCTGGACTCGCTCGCCGACGAGGGCCTGACGCCCGCCGACATCGACACCGTGGTCTACACGCACCTGCACCACGACCACGTCGGCTGGACCAGCCCGTTCGCCCCGGCCCCCGGCCTCGCCCCGGACCGGCCCGTCACGGAGCTGACCTTCTCCCGTGCCCGGCACCTGACCACCGAGGCCGAGTGGAACCACTGGTCCGGCACCGCCGACCCCGCCGGCCCCGATCCACGGGCCGTCCAGGCGCCCCTCGCCGACCGAATCGGCTTCGTCGCCGACAGCGAGGAGATCGCGCCCGGGGTGCGCGTGCTGAACACCGCCGGCCACACCCCCGGACACCTCAGCCTGGTCGTCACCGACCCGTCGGGCAAGGATCCCCGGCACCTGGTCATCCTCGGCGACGTCATGCACACCCAAGCCCAGGTCACCGAAACCCACTGGACCTGCGCGTTCGACCACGATCCCGCCGCGGCCACCGCGACCCGGGAACGCATCCTCAAAGAACTCGAGAACCCGGACACCGTCCTGGCCGACGGACACTTCTCCGGCAGCGTGTTCGGCCACGTCCTCCCCGCGACCGCACGCCGCGCATGGGCACACTGCGACGGCGTGCATGCGCTGCCACTCGACCGCCCGCGGGTTGAACGCGCGCAGCTTCACCGTCTGGAGGATCCGCGCCGCGTGGCGCCGGGCGTCGATCCGCAGCCAGTCCACCGGCGACTCCACCGCCGCCGCCGGCTGCTCGCCCGTCCCGGCCTCGGCGGCCGCGCCTTCTTCGGAGTCCTGCGCCGTGGCGTGCTGGGGCTGGGCGCGGTGGGCGCGCAGCTCGGTGATGCGGCCAACCACCCGGGCGTCGTGGGCGGCCAGGGCCTGCACGACCCGCCAGATCGTGCGGAAGCTGGAGGCCTCGATCTCGGTGTCGGCCTCGGCCTTCACCGCCTCGCCCGCATCCTTCACCTCGGCCGGATCGGCGGCCGCCGTCTCGTCACCGATCAGCGGGGTGGGGAGGTAGACGGGGGTGATGACCCAAGAGACCTTGCCCTGCCGGTAAGACTGGCGCAGCGCCCGCCCGACGGCCTGCACGATGTCGATGACGCTGGACTTGGGGTCGGCGAAGCAGACGGCGTCCACGGCGGCGACGTCGATGCCCTCCGTCAGGAGGAAGGAGTTGCAGAGGATGCCGCACTCCTCGCCGTCCTCGCCGGTGTGGGCCTTGAACTCCGCGAACGCCGGTCGGTGCCGGCCACCGCCTTCGCCCAGATCCGCTCCGCCCGGTCCGCGTTCTTCAGCGGCGCGGCTGCCGCCGGCAGGTCCGCGGCGAACTCCCGCGCCCCCGACACCCGCGAGTGGAACGTGATCACCCGTCGCAGGTCCAGGTCCGCGACCGCGCGCAGCACCGCGACCTGCAACGCCAGGCGCAGCAGGTCCTCGTTCGAGCGCTGGGAGCGCAGGTCCGCGACGGCCGGGAGGTTGAGCAGGTCGCGCAGGTCTTCGTCGGTGACGACGGGGACCAGGACGCGGTAGTCGGCGAGGTAGCCGTGCTCGATCCCCTGGCCGAGCGTCCAGGTGTAGACGGTCGGGCCGTAGATCGTCTCGTCGTCCATGGAGCACAACGCGGGCAAAGGCTCCGCGCCCTCGCGGTCGGCGTCGGCGCCGGTTTGTCCCGGGGCGTTTTCGGGGCCGGCGGATCGACTGGCGCGCCGGGGATCGGCTCGGCGGCGGTGCTCGGCCTTCGACTCGACGCCTGGGTGGCGCGGGTGTTCGGTGAGCGGGCTCGTCGCGGCCGGTCGAGGACCTTCGACGACGGGTAGCCGGCCTCGTCGACCGCGATCGTCGCTGGGGCGAGGAGAGCAGCGCGTCGGGCGCCGGCCCGGCCGTCTCGGTGCCGGGCCGGCCGTGGCCCGCTCAGCGGCACAGCCGTGCAACAAGTCCCAGCTCGTGCGCCAGCAGGCCCGGGTCACGCGGACCGGCGTGCGGCGCGCTCAGCGACCGCACACGGAAGCGGTTGCGCGGTGTGACGTCGTCCGCCTCACGGATCATGAGGTCCTGGAGCGGCGACGGGATGATGCGGTCCTGCGTGTAGCGCACGAACGTACGCGGCACCCGGCCCCAGGCCGCCGGGAGACCGCGGGCGTCCTCGCTCGCGCCGACCGCCGCCGACTCGTCCGGTTCCAGGATGTTCATCAGCGCCCGGACCTCGGCATCCGGCCGGTCGGCGGCGATCGCCTCCTTGACGACCGCGAAGAACGCGGGATCGCCCGAACGCCAGTTGACCCGGCTGATCCCCAGCTCCGGCGGCGTCGGCACCCCGGGAATCTTGAAACTGGCGCTGGTGGCCGCCTCAGGGGTCATCATCAACCGCAGCACCGAGGGGTGCCCGGTCGGGCAGAACGCGGAGGCGTACACCAGATGCGCGACCAGCTCGGGCACCCGGTTGGCGACCGCGTTGAGGGTCGCACCGCCGAGGCTCTCCCCCACCAGCACCACCGGGCCGTTGCGGCGCGCCCGCCGCACCACGTCGGTGACGTGCGCGGCGAAGTCGCCCAGCGTCACCTTGGATAGCGGGGACGGCTCGGTGCGCAGCCGCTCGAGGTCCTGCGGGCACTGGTAGGACTCGGGCAGGTGGGCGCCGAGCCCGTGCCCGGGCAGGTCGACCGCGATGGCGCGGTGTCCGCGCAGGCCCAGCTCCCGCAACAAGGGCTGCCAGTAGAAGGAGTTGCTCCCCGAACCGTGGACGAGGACGAAGGTGGGCGCGCCGCGCCCAGGCCCGTCCGCGTGCGCGACGGAGGCGCCCGCGCCCAGCGCGGTGACCGCCCCCGCCCCGGCCACGGCCGCCCTGAGCGCGCTGCGCCGCGACGGCCCGCCGACCTTCGCCTCGCGGCTCCTGGTGGCGTGCTGTGCCTCGGCCATCGACGGTCCCCTCCTCGGCTGTTGGGTGACGCTCTCCCGTTGCCTCTGGACGGTGTCAGGCGCCGCTTTCATACCGCTGTCATCCGGCTGTCGGCCCGGCCGGACGAGCCGCAGGCCGCCGCTTTTCGGCGGTGCCTGCGTGGGCCATCCGGCACCTCTCAACCAACCACACAAACACGCAGGTCACACAGCCCGGATGTCCAGCCACCGACACCAGCGGAACCGGCACATACACCCGAACACACCACCAGCCCCCCAGAACTTCTCAACCAACCCGCAAAACCCCAGCCCACAAACAAGATCAACCAGCGATTCACTGACCCACCACAGCAGCGCAGGCGCCGAGGCGGCACGGTGCGGGCGGAGCGCAGCGGGGCCGAGCGAGGCCGAGAGGGCGGGGCGCAGCCCCACCGCCGAAGCCTCTCCCGAGGCGGTGCACCACCTCCTGGACGCTGCCAAGACACCGCGGCCAGCCCAAGCCCGTCCCTGGCCCTCATGCAGCCGTGGCCGTCTGCCTGTTGGCCTCGCGCACCCCGCGCAGCGCTCCGGACCACGCGATCACCGAGCATCGCGCCGACGGCGGGTGCGAAGGCGCCGGCGTGGCACGAGGGGTACGAGCCCGATGGTGGTCGTGCGGGAATCGGGCTGACCGCCGAGGGGCGCCGCGCCGCCCAGAGTGCCGTCCTCGTCTGCGAAGACAGGTGACGCACCGCCTCCGCGCCAACGACACCTGCCACGACGCCGGGTGAGGTGCGGAGGCCGAAGCCGGTGTCGGGGCGGAGTATCGCCCCGGCACCGGCCGGCTGCCGGGTTCGGAGCTGCTCAGGGTGTGCCGAGCGATTGCCAGTGAGACCATCCGTGGTTGGGGCCCTCCGGACTCTGCCAGATGTACTGGATGTCGCCCTGGGCGGAGGGGGCGAAGACCGCCAGCCGACCGTCAGCGTTCTGGGTGGCGGCCGGGTCGCCCGCCAGGGTGCCGCCGAGCGATTCCAACCTCGTCCATCCGTTGTTGGGTCTGTGCTGCCATGCGTGCTGAAGGGTGTTGTCGGTGCCGCGGATGAAAACCTCCAGCCGGCCGTCTCTGTTCTGGACGAGAGCCGGGTCACCCGTCACGCTGCCGCCGAGCGATTCCCAGTCTGCCGCCCATCCGTTGTTGGCGGCGGTCTGCCAGATCTGCCAGAGGGTGTTGTCGCTGTAGCGGACAAAGAGGTTCAGCCGGCCGTCCTGGTTCTGGACGACCGCGGGATTGCTCGCGCAGCTGGCGGCGCCAAGCCCCCTGCCGACCTTCCAGCCGTTGATGAGAGGGCGCTGCCACGCATGCTGAACGTCGCCGCCCGCGGAATGAGCGAAGACCTCCAGGTGGCCATCGGCGTTCGGGGCGACGGCCGGGTCGGCTTGCTGGACCGGGAACACCTGGATCGTTCCCCAGCCCGAATAGCCGTTGTTGGGGGCGGTCTGCCAGATGTGCCGAATCTCGCTGTTCGTACCGTCCGCGCCGTGGACGAACACCTCCAGTCGGCCGTCAGAGTTCTGGACGGCCGCCGGGTTGCCCACCATGCTGCCGCCGAGCGACTCCCATGCCGACCACTTCCGGTGGTCGTTGCGGTCGGTCTGCCAGATGTGCCGAAGAGTGGCGTCGGTGCCGCTGTGGGCGAAGACCTCCAGTCGGCCGTCCGCGTTCGGGGCGACGACCGGGACACCCGTCACGCTGGCGCCGAGCGGTGTCCAGTCCGACCAGTTCAGGTTGTCGTTGGGGGCGATCTGCCAGATGTACTGGAGTCTGCCGTCGGCGCCCCGGGCGAAGACCGCGAGACGGCCGTCCGAGTTGCGCCCGACCCACGAGTATGCGACGCCGTACTTGATGCCTACCATCGTGGCCATGAAACTCCCCTTCCGGATTGGCGAATGCCTGTCTGGCACTGGGGGATGAACTGCGGATTCCGACGCGGAGGTCCGGCCGAAGCCCGGCAGTTGTGCGTCTGCCGGTGATCGATGTCGGGGCGAAGACACGGCAGCCGCCGCGGCCCGACGACACCATGAAAAGTCGGACATCACCCTCCGGACCCTCCGGTCCAGGACTGCGATGCGGCTTCGCACCACCGCTCCCCATGCCGACCGCCGGATCTGTTGGAAATCCAGAAGGCCGCAGCCCAAGCCCTCCACCCGCCCGCTAGTTCGCCTACGACGGTATGCCTCTGCCGACTCATCCGCACGTCGACCCTTCGCGGGGGAGTGCAGCATCTCCAGAGGCCAGGCCGTGGGGCGAGAGCAGGCCAAGCTGTCCGGCGAAGACCGGGTCACTGCCCGCAGCCGGCCCCAGCACACCGACGACGAGCCGGCCGCGGCTGCGACGCTGTAGCGAAGGCCCACGCCGCTCGGCGGCCGGGTGCTACCGCAGGCGGAGGTTGATGGTGTGTCGGGGGTCAGGACCTGGGGAGGCCGTAGCGGCCGGCCGCCCATCGGTTCGGTGCGCAGCGCGGCCCTTGGGCAGGTGCGGGAATTCCCGGTCCGGGGCGGGGCCGTGGCGTGGCCTGGCGACCCTCCAGGGGCGCCCGCGGGCCGCCTGCGGCGGCACCGGGGCAGCGGGTGCCGGCCGGTGGGGGGTGCGGCGCGATGCGCCGAGGTGGAGCCGCGCGATACGCCGAGGGTGGAGCGGTGGCCGAGGTGGGACCAGCCCGGGGCACCGAGGTGGAGCCAGGGGCCCCGAGGGTGGGCGGCGCGGGCCACCGAGGCGGACGCGGCCGCGGGCGACCGCAACGGGGCGGCCAGGGGGCGGCGCCGGGCGACCGGGACGGCGGCCAGGGCGCCGCACGAGCGGCCAGGACGGCGGCCTGGACGGCGCCCCGGCGGCCGGTGCCCAGCGACCCAAGCGACCCGACCGGGCACGCGTCCCAGCGTCTCAGCAACAGGGCAGCAACCAGGCACAGCAGTAGGCAGGACAGCACCCCAACTCCATGCCCCGCGCGAGGCATCAAGCGGCGAAGCGGCGTCCACTCCATGCCACGCGCGAGGCACCAAGCGACGGCGCAGCACCGACTCCATGCCCCGCGCGGGCCATCCAGCGCCGGGGCCGCCACGGCGCGCCGGCGGCCAGCGCGCAGCCACCGGACCGCCCCCGAGACGCGCTGACGACCACACCAAAGGAGCACGTCAAAAGCCGCACCAAGGGCCACACCAAGGCCGCCACGGCGCTCCATGAGTAACACCGGGGCCACTCGCACCACACCACCGAAAACCCGTCAGCACCACGCCAAAAAGGCATCGGAAAACCAGCCGTGAAACAGCATCGGAAAACAGCCGCGAAAACAGCGGGAAACGCGACACCACATTCCCACCCGGGCACCACCCCTTACCCCGGGCATGGCATGCCCACGGCGAACACACCCCCCAACCCACCCCACCCCCAACCACACCCCCGGAAACCAGCCCAACCGACCCGGGGAGAAACACCCGAAACATGCTAAAACACCCCACCAGGCGACAACAGGTCACACCCACCCAGTGGGCCCGCCACGGCCCGGGCGTCGGCATCGTTGGACCGGCAAAGGCCCCGACGACCCGCGGAGCGATGACATGAGCCGCTACCTGCCAGACCCGTCCACCCCCGTCGCGGAGCTGAACGCGCCCGTCCACGCGGCCCTGCGCACCGCCCGCGAGGCCGGCGCCCCACTACTGGCCCTCGCCTACCCCTCCCGCACGCCCGGCGGGAGCTGGCACGTCACCGTGCTGGAGACCGCGACCGACGACGTCCGCTTCGACTTCCACACCGGCAACGCGCAATGGGACCCCGCGGCCGTCGAGCGCGAGTTCCGCCGCCGCGGCTACGACTCGCTGGCGGGCATGCTCCACCAGGAGTGGACCCAGCTGATCGACGCAGGCCGCAGCACCCACCTGTTCACGGACCCGCACCAGCAAGACGACTGGTGGTCCTAGAACGGGCACGAAAGCGGCTGTCCCAGCCGCCTCCCACCCCCACCACCGAGCGGCCGGCACCAGCCGGACGCGAAGAACAACAGCCCAGCGCAGCGCCCGGACACACCAACCAGCCCCCAACCCACCCACCACCAGCAGCACGGGGCCCAGGAAGGTAAGTCAGCAGTAGCCCTCGTACACCGCCACCCACCGGTCGCCGATGCCGGCCAGGCCGCGCTCGACCCAGCCGACCTGATGGCCCTCGCCCGTCACGAGGTAGACGTCCGGGTTGACCGTCCAACCGGCCAGCGCCCACCAGTCACCGAACCGCCCCGCATCGAGGGCGACGCGCACGTCACTCGGGGGCAGGCGGCGGTGCATCGGGTCGGCCGGGACCGGGAGCTCAGCGGGCTGCTGCGGCGAGGCCGGGGTGGGCGCAGCGGGTGCGGGCCGGGGGGCGGTCTGCTGCTGGGCGAGGCGCTGGTCGACCAGGTCGCGCAGCCGCTCACCGCCGGGCGGGGTTTCGCCCCGGGGCGAAACGGGCGCCGCGGTGGCCGGGCGCGCGGCGGGCGCCGTTTCCCCCGGGGAGGAACCGGCGCCGCAACGGCCTGCGGCCGGTCCGGGGCAGGGCCGGTCGGCGGGGGAGTTCGCCCCGGGGCGCAACGGGCGCGGGCCGGTTCTCAAGAGCGGTGCCGAAGCTGGTCAGCCGCGAACGCGCGGCCAACGAGCACGGCTTCGCCGACCTCAAGGCGTGGCGTATCCTCACCAAGGTCCGCATGAATGCCCGACACGCCACCAAGCTCCTGCGCGCACTGCTCGTCCTGACGAACGCCGAGGCCAGCCGCTGACGGATAATCACCTACGGTGATCACGCCCCCCACCACCGGCCCGAGCAGCCCAGCCCCCCACCAGCCCCGTGACCTGCAATTCAGGTTGAAAAGCACTCAGTAGCTGTTGCTCAATCGAGCTTGGTGATCGTGAGTTCGAGCCTGCTGTCTCGGCCGGGTGAGCATCGAAGTGGAGCCTGCCGCACGGTTC
>NZ_JBHWDU010000133.1:0-13666 GCF_042734825.1 Kitasatospora sp. NPDC059648
GACGCCTCCAACCCGGCATTGGCGAGGGCCTGACGGATCACCCGCTCCTGCGAGGGGCCGTTCGGCGCGGTCAGGCCGTTGGACGCACCGTCCTGGTTGGTGGCAGAGCCCCGGACGACCGCCAGCACCTCGTGGCCGTTGCGGCGGGCGTCGGACAGGCGCTCCAGCAGCAGCAGGCCGGCGCCCTCGGCCCAGCCCGCCCCGTCGGCAGCGGCGGCGAAGGACTTGCTGCGGCCGTCGGGCGCGCTCGCCCCCTGCCGGGACATCTCGGTGAACAGCGTGGGTGCCGCGTTGACGGTGACGCCGCCGGCCAGGGCGAAGGAGCACTCTCCCGAGCGCAGCGCCTGGGCGGCCAGGTGCAGGGCCACCAGGGACGACGAGCAGCCGGTGTCCAGGGACAGTGCCGGGCCGAGCAGGCCCAGCTGGTACGCCAGCCGGCCGGACCCCACGCTCGACGCGGTGCCGGTGACCTGGTAGCCCTCCAGGTCGTCGGGGACCGGCCCGGCGGCGTAGCCGGTGGACCAGATGCCGGTGAACACGCCGGTGGCCGTGCCCTCCAGCGTGGTCGGGTCGATACCGGCGTACTCGATGGTCTCCCACGCGGTCTCCAGCAGGATGCGCTGCTGCGGGTCCATGGCGAGCGCCTCGCGGGGCGATATCCCGAAGAACGCCGCGTCGAAGTCGCCGGCGGCGTCGAGGAAGCCGCCCCGGGACGTGCTCGACGTGCGGGGGCGGCTTCCCGTCGGGTCGTACAGGCGGTCGATGTCCCATCCCCGGTCGGCCGGGAAGTCGCCGACCGCGTCCACGCCGTCCGCGACCAGCCGCCACAGGTCCTCGGGGGTGCCGACGCCTCCGGGGTAGCGGCAGCCCATGCCGATGACCGCGATCGGCTCGTCCGTCACGGCCGGGGCCTGCGGCGGCGCGTCCTGCTCGCCGGACCCGCCGGACAGGTGGGCGGCCAGCCGTGCGGGGGTGGGGTGGTCGAAGACGAGGGTGGCGGGCAGGTTCACCCCGAGCGCGGCGGTCAGGCGGTTGCGCAGTTCCACCGCGGTCAGTGAGTCGAAGCCCAGGTCCTTGAACGCCTGCCGGGGGTCGAGCCGCTCGGGGGTGGCGTGTCCCAGCACCCCGGCGGCGTGGGTGGTGACCAGCTCCAGCAGGTCGGTGCCGCCGGCGGGGGGCGCGGGTCGGGGGGCCTGCGGCCGGCTGTGGGCCTCGGGCAGGTCCCGGAGCAGCCGACTCGGCCGCGCGTGGGTGTAGGCGCGGGCGAACTGTGCCCAGTCGGCCTCGGTGACGACCGCGAGGGCCTCGTCGTGGTCGAGGACGTCCTGCAGCGCGTCGAGTGCCCGGCCCGGGTCCAGTTCACCGAGGCCGAGCAGGGTGCGCTGGCGCTGCACGGGCTCCAGGGCCGCCATGCCGCCTTCGGCCCAGATGCCCCACGCGACGGAGGTCGTGGCGCGGCCCCGGGCGCGGTGCTGCGCGGCCAGGGCGTCGAGGAAGGCGTTGCCGGCGGCGTAGGCCGCACCGTGGCCGTCGCCCCACACGCCCGCGGTGGAGGAGAACAGGACGAAGGCGTCGAGGTCCGGCAGGAGTTCCGCCAGGTTCGCCGCCCCGGCGACCTTGGCCATGACGACCTCGGCGAACTCCGCCGGTGTCGTGTCGGCCAGCCTGGTCGCCCTGATCAGGCCGGCGGTGTGGAAGACCGCGCGGATGTCGCCGACCCGCTCGACGAGGGCCCGCAGGGCGTCCCGGTCGGCCACGTCGCACGCCGCCACGGTCACCCGCGCCCCGGCTGCCTCCAGTTCGTCGCGCAGGCCGGCCGCGCCGGGTGCGTCGGGGCCGCGGCGGGAGGCCAGCACGATGTGCTCCGCGCCCTGCCGCGCGAGGCGGCGGGCCACATGCCCGCCGAGCGCGCCGGTGCCGCCGGTGACCAGCACCGTGCCCTGCGGCCGCCAGGGCCGCGCGGCCGGGCCCGACGAGGCCTTGCGGCGCAGCCGCTTGGCGAAGCGCCGGGTGCCGCGGATCGCCACCTGGTCCTCGCCCGTGCCGGCGAGCACGACGAGCAGCGCGTTCACGCTCTCCTCGTCGGGCACGGCGGGAAGGTCGACCAGGCCGCCCCAGCCGTGCGGGAACTCCAGCGCCGCAGATGCGCCGGTGCCCCACGCCAGGGCCTGGGCCGGGTTGGTGACCGGGTCGGTGCCCGAGGTGCTCACGGCGCCGCTGGTCGCGCACCACAGCGGGACGGCCGCCGTCCTCGCCGGGTCCGGGCTGCGCACCGGGTCCAGGGTGCGGACCAGGTCCAGGGTGCGGACCAGGCCCGCCGGGAGCACCGGGTGGTCGGCGTGCGGCTCCTCGTCCAGCGCCAGCAGCGACAGGACACCGTCCGGCCCGGGCCGGGCGTCCCCGGGTCCGGCCACGTCCCAGGTGTCGGCCACCGCGAAGCCCCGTTCGCGCAGGGCCTCGGCCCACGGGTGCCCGGTCGGGGCCAGGGCGAGCCAGCGAGCCGGGTCCACCGGGGCCGCGGTACCGCTCACCGGCGCCCATGCCACCTCGTACCGCCAGTCGTCACGGGGCACCGGCGGAGTCGCGGTCACCCAGTAGGGCTCGCGCTGGAAGGCGTACGTGGGCAGGTCCGCCCTGGGTGCGGTGCGGGGCAGGACCGGAGTCCAGTCGACGTCGGCCCCGGCGGCGTAGAGGCGTCCCGCCGCGGCGAGGAACTCGGTGAGGCCGCCGTGATCGCGGCGCAGTGTTCCGGTGGCGGCGACGTCCAGCGCAGGCACCAGCACCGGGTGCGGGCTGACCTCCAGGAACAGGTCGTGGCCGTCGGCGGTGAGCCGGGCGGTGGCCAGGTCGAACCGTACGGTTTCGCGGAGGTTGCGGTACCAGTAGCCGGCGTCGAGGGCGGAGGTTTCGACCGGCTCGCCCGTGACCGTGGAGTAGAACGGGACCACCGCCGGGTGCGGCGTGACGTCGGCCAGTTCGGTGAGCAACTGCTCGCGGACCGCCTCGACCTGCGCGGAGTGGGCGGCGTAGTTGACGGGCAGGCGGCGGGCGCGGATGCCGTCGGTCTCGCAGGCGGCCAGCAGTTCGTCCAGCACGTCGAGGCCGCCGGACACCACGACCGCCGCGGGTCCGTTCACCACGGCGGTGGTCAGCCGCTCGCCCCAGCGGGCCAGGTAGCCGGCAGCCCGTTCGACGGACAGCGCGAGGGACACCATGCCGCCCCGGTCGGCGATGACGGCCAGTGCCCTGGACCGTAACGCCACGACCTTGGCGGCGTCCCGCAGCGACAGCGCGCCGGCGACGTACGCGGCGGCGATCTCTGCCTGGGAGTGGCCGACCACGGCGTCCGGCTGCACGCCGTAGGACCGCCACAGGTCGGCCAGCGCCACCATGACGGCGAACAGGGCCGGCTGCACCACGTCGACGCGGTCCAGCGAGCCGTGGCGCAGTTCGTCGACCAGGGACCAGTCGGTGTACGGGGCCAGGGCGGCGGCGCAGGCGTCGATGCCCGCGCGGAAGACCTCGGACTGCTCGTACAGGTCGCGGCCCATGCCCGCCCACTGCGCCCCCTGTCCGGGGAAGACGAACACGGTCCCGCCGGTACGGGCCGGCAGTCCCGGCGGGAGCGCGGCCAGGCCGGACAGCAGGTCGTCCCGGTCGGCGCCGACCACCGCGGCCCGGTGCTCGAACCGGGTGCGGGCGGCCAGTGCGCGGCTGATCGCGGCGGCCGGGACGTCGGGGTGGGCGGTCGCGTACGCGTGCAGCCGCTCGGCCTGCGCGCGCAGCGCGGCGTCGGTCCTCGCGGACAGCAGCCAGGCGGTGGGGGCGGCCAGGCCCGCGGGTTCGGGAAGGTGGCCGGGATCCGGGTCGGAGGACTGCTCGATGATCAGGTGGGCGTTGGTGCCGCTGATGCCGAAGGCCGAGATCCCGGCGCGGCGGAGGTGCTCGTGCTCCGGCCACGGCCGGGCCTCGGTCAGCAGCCGGACGCCGCCGGAGGCCCAGTCGACGTGGGGGGAGGGGGCGTCCACGTGGAGGGTTCTCGGCAGCTCGCCGTGCCGCATCGCCATGACCATCTTGATCAGGCCCGCCACACCGGCCGCCGCCTGGGTGTGGCCGATGTTCGACTTCACCGACCCCAGCCACAACGGCTCCACCCGGTCCCGGCCGTACGTCGCCAGCAGCGCCTGAGCCTCGATCGGGTCACCGAGCGTCGTCCCCGTACCGTGCGCCTCCACCGCGTCCACCTCGGACGCCTCCAACCCGGCATTGGCGAGGGCCTGACGGATCACCCGCTCCTGCGAGGGGCCGTTGGGCGCGGTCAGGCCGTTGGACGCGCCGTCCTGGTTGACCGCGCTTCCCGCGACGACCGCCAGCACCCGGTGGCCGTTGCGGCGGGCGTCCGACAGGCGTTCCAGCAGGACCAAGCCGGCGCCCTCGGCCCAGCTGGTGCCGTCGGCCGCGGCGGCGAAGGGCTTGCTGCGGCCGTCCGCCGCGAGGCCGTGCTGGCGGGAGAACTCGGTGAAGCCCAGCGGTGTCGCCATGATCGTGACACCGCCGGCGAGCGCCAGCGAGCACTCGCCCGCGCGCAGGGCCTGGGCGGCCAGGTGGACGGCGACCAGGGACGACGAGCAGGCGGTGTCCACGGACAGCGCCGGACCGCGCAGCCCGAGGTGGTAGGCGACCCGGCCGGACGTGACGCTGGTCGCGACGCCGGTGAACAGGTAACCCTCCAGGTCCTGGGGCAGGCCCGGTCCGGTCGCGTAGCCGGACGACCAGACGCCGGTGAACACGCCGGTATGGCTGCCGCGCAGCGAGGCCGGGTCGATCCCGGCGTGTTCGAAGGTCTCCCAGGCCGTCTCCAGCACGAGCCGCTGCTGCGGGTCCATGGCGAGCGCCTCGCGGGGCGAGATGCCGAAGAACGGAGCGTCGAAGCCGGCCACCGCTTCCAGGAACCCGCCCCGGTTGATGTACGTGGTGCCCGCGCCGCGCAGTTCCGGGTCGTACAGGCCGCCCAGGTCCCAGCCGCGGTCGTCCGGGAAGTCGCCGATCGCGTCCACGCCCTCCGCGACGAGCCGCCACAGGTCGTCCGGCGAGGCCACCCCGCCGGGGAAGCGGCAGCCCATCCCCACGATGACGACCGGGTCGTCCTGGGCGGCCGGGGCGGCGGGGGCCGGCCGGTCGCCGGGGCCGGTACGCAGCCAGTCGATCAGCTCCGCGGGCGTCGGGTGGTCGAAGACGAGACCGGAGGGGAGCCGCCGATCCAGGGCGCCGGCCAGGCGGTTGCGCAGTTCGAGCCCGGTGACCGAGTCAAAGCCGAGGTCCTTGAAAGTGAGCGCGGGATCGATGTCCGCGGGGTTCTCGTGGCCCAGCACGAGCGCAATCTGCGCGATGACCACGGCGGCCGCGTCGATCGTGTCGCCCGACTCGGGGTCGCCCGTGTCCGTGCCGCCCGCCCCGGTGTCGTAGGCCTCCGGGGCGCCGTCCGGCCGACCGGGCGCGGCGGCCTCCGCTGCGTGCGTCCCCGGGCCGGCCGGGGTCCGTCCGCTCTGCCCCGCTGTCGCTTCGGGCAGCCAGTACGAACGGCGTTGGAAGGCGTACGTGGGCAGGTCGACCGGCGCGGCCTCGGCGACGGCCGGGGACCAGTCGACCGGCACGCCGGCCACGAACAGCCGGGACAGCGCGGTCAGGAAGACGTCCGGCCCGCCCCGGTCACGGCTCAGCGTGCCGACGGCGACGCCGGGCACGCCGGTCCGCTCGCGGGCCTGTTCCAGGGTCTGTTCTAGGGCTGACAGCAGCACCGGGTGCGGGCTGACCTCGACCACGACGTCGTGCCCGTCCGCCAGCAGTGCGGCGGTGGCCAGGTCGAAGCGGACCGGCTCGCGCAAGTTGCGGTACCAGTAGCCGGCGTCGAGCTCCGTGGTGTCGTCGAGGAGGCCGCCGGTGACCGCGGAGTAGTACGGGATGGTGCCCTGCCGCGGCTGCACACCGTCCAGTTCGGCGTGCAGCCGCTCGCGGACCGCCTCGACGTGCGCGGAATGGGAGGCGTAGTCCACCGGGACGACGCGTGCGCGGACACCGTCCGCCTCGCAGGACTCGACCAGTTCGGACAGGGCCTTCGTGTCGCCGGCCACCACGACCGAGCCGGTGGCGTTGACCACGGCAACCGTCAGCGCGCCGCCCCAGCGCGACACGTAGTCCTCGGCCCGCTCGGCGGACAGGGCCACGGACACCATGCCGCCCCGGCCGGTCAGCGCCACCAGCGCGCGGCTGCGCAGTGCCACGATCCGGGCCGCGTCGGACAGCGACAGCGCGCCCGCGACGTGTGCCGCGGCGATCTCGCCCTGCGAGTGCCCGACCACCGCGTCGGGCTCGACACCGAAGGAGCGCCACAGTGCCGCCAGGGACACCATCACCGCGAACAGGGCGGGCTGAACGATGTCCACGCGGTCGAGCGGGGCGCCGTCCAGGACATCGGCCAGGGACCAGTCGGTGTGCGGAGCCAGGGCCTGGGCGCACTCGTCCATGGCGGCCCGGAAGGCGGGGTACGCGGCGTACAGCTCCCGGCCCATGCCGACCCACTGCGCGCCCTGGCCGGGGAACACGAAGACGGTACGGCCCGGGGTGCCGGCCCGGTCGGCGGCGACCTGGACGGAGTCGAGCAGGACCGCGCGGTGCGCGAAGCGGGTTCTGGTGGTGGCCAGCGCGTGCGCGACCTCGGCGTCGGTCAGCTCCGGGTGACTGCGCACGTGTTCGCACAGGCGCTCGATCTGCGCTCGTAGCGCCTGCTTGGTCCGCGCCGTGACGATCCACGGCGCCGGCCGGGCCGCGGGGGCGGGCCGCCGGACCGGCGGCGCGGCCGCATCGGGCGCCTGCTCGACGATCACGTGCGCGTTGGTGCCGCCCATGCCGAACGACGACACGCCGGCGAGCAGGGGCGCGTCGGGCCGCGGCCAGGGGGTCAGAGCGGTCTGGACCCGCAGCGCCAGTGCGTCGAGAGGGATGCCGGGGTTGGGGGTCTCGTAGTTCAGGCTCGGCGGCAGTGCGCGGTGGTACACGCTGAGGACAGTCTTGAGCAGCCCGACGATGCCCGCGGCACCTTCCAGGTGGCCGACGTTCGTCTTGGCGGATCCGACCCGCAGGGCGCTGTCGGCGCCGCCGGACTCGGCCGGGTCGCGGTAGGCCGCCGCGAGGGCGGCGGCCTCGATGGGGTCGCCGACCGCGGTGCCGGTGCCGTGCAGCTCCACGTACTGCACATCCGCGGGACGCACGCCGGCGCGGGCCAGTGCTTCGCGGATGACCTGTTCCTGGGCCTGCGCGCTGGGCACGGTCAGGCTCCGTGTGGCGCCGTCGTGGTTGACCGCGCTGCCCCGGATGACACCGTAGACGCGGTCCCCGTCGGCCAGGGCCCGGTCCAGCGGTTTCAGGACGAGGAAGGCACCGCCCTCGCCGCGGACGAAGCCGTTGGCCCGGGCGTCGAAGGTGAAGCAGCGGTCGTCCGGGGACAGGCCGCCGAACTCCGCCGCTCCCTCCTCGCGGGCGGCGGTCAGGTTGAGGTTCACCCCGCCGGCCAGGGCGAGCTCCGACTCGCCGCGGCGCAGGCTCTCGACCGCCAGGTGCACCGCGACCAGCGCCGACGACTGGGCCGTGTCGACCGTCATGCTCGGTCCGCGCACACCGAGGAAGTGCGAGACGCGGTTGGCGATGACGCCCCGGCTGGTGCCGGTCAGCGTGTGCGGCGTGATGTGACCGGGGTAGGCCAGGGAGGTGTAGTCCTCCCACATCGCGCCGACGAACAGCCCCGTCGGGCCGCCCGTCAGCGTGCTCGGCACGATCCGGGCGTCCTCCAGGGCCTCCCAGGCGAGTTCGAGCATGAGCCGTTGCTGCGGGTCCATGCCGGCGGCCTCACGGGGGGACACACCGAAGAACGCCGCGTCGAAGCCGTCCACCCGGTCCAGGTAGCCGCCGTGCCGTACGCCCTCCCGGCCCCCGGGCGGCGCGGTGATCGCGTCGGCCCCGTCGCACAGCAGTCGCCAGAACGCCTCCGGATCCGGGGCTTTCGGCAACCTGCCCGCCATTCCGATGACAGCGACACGATCAGCGTCCGAATCCAAGGGGAAGCGCATCACATCGACACCTCGTGAGCCGGGGGATGAAGGAAGGCGGGTGTTTCCGTAGCAGTCCCGATGGGGCGGCTCCGGCCGCGCAAGCGGCCGGATCATCGAGCGCACGGGCAGCCCGGCGACCCGGTGGTGTCCGAACCCGGACCCGACCGCGCTTCGGGCGTCTGGATCAGTGGAGCGGTCCTCGAAAGCGACAGCGTTGGCGACGCTCTTCGCGGAAGATGCGCTGGTGAGCTGAGCGTAGGGGCCGAGGCGATGATCGCTCCGCCGAGCAGACCGAGCATGGCAGCAACATCACGCCATCGCCATAGGCCAGGCAAAGACTGTCTCAAACGACGCACATCACAACGTCATATGCCTGCACGACAAAGGCATCGTGGCGAGATCCGCCCCGTTGCCCCGTGAAACGCGACATTTCTCACGGACGGCCCGTCGCGGTGTCCGCCGGCGGACCCGCCGGCGAATCTGCCGGTGAACCCGCCGGTGCGGTCACGTAAGCGCGTCCACGCCCGCACCGTCACGACCGGGCCGGGTTCGTGGGCACCGTCGACGCCGTCGGTGACCACGCCCTAGAATCCCCTTCGCACTCGCGCGGAAGAACGTCCTCGACCGTCAGCCGTCCACCCGGGAAACCTCCGCACGGCGATCACCACCCGGATCGAGCGAACCGACCACCGGCGCCGCGACAGCTCCGGCTGAACCGTTCGACCCCATCGACTTCGAGACGATCGCGAAGCGCCGGCGCCCCGGCGGCACACAACCCAGCTGTCACCGATCCGTGCATCGACTGCGGCCTGGTGACATCCAGTCAGGAGGCAGCGATGCGAGCCACGTTTCCCCTCACCACACCACACCACCTCGACAACGAGCCCGAAGCCGAGGCCCTGCTCGCGCAGGCTCCGGTCGTCCTCGCGACGATGCATACGACAGACGTCTGGCTCGCCCTTTCCTACAGGGCGGTGCGCCAGGTTCTGAGCGACAGCCGGTTCAGCCGGGAGGCGGCCACACTTCCGGGCGGCCCGCTGAAACTGTCCGTCGCCGCCGACCCGTTACTGGTCACCAGCCTGGACGGCGAGCGCCACGCCCGCCTGCGCAAGCTGATGTCGCAGGCGTTCAGCCCACGCATGGTCGATCAGCTGGAGCCGCGCGTGCAGTCCATTGCGGACTCCTTGCTCGACTCCCTCGATCCAACCGCGGATCTTGTGGCAGGTCTCTGCGCTCCACTGCCGTTGATGGTCATCTGCGAGCTGCTCGGCGTGCCCTACTCCGAGGCGGAGGCCATCCGCAGGTGGACCAGGCGGCTGTTCGTCACGGACATCACTCCGGACGAACTGCGGGCCGCACAGAGCGAGATGCAGGACTGGCTCGCCGATCTGGTGCGTCAGAAGCGGGCGCAGCCGGACAACGGGTTGATCTCGGCGATGGTCGCCGCCAACGACGAGGGCGACCACCTCACCGAACCCGAGCTGCTGGCCAACCTCGAAGGCCTCCTGATCGCCGGCCACGAGACGACTGTCAACCAGCTGGGCAACTCGTTCCTGACCCTGCTGCGCCACCCGGACCAACTCGCGCTGCTGCGGTCGTCACCGGACCTGATCGGACCGGCGGTCGACGAACTGCTGCGCTACAGCAGGCTTTTCACCTCGGCCGAGATCCGGGTCACGACCGAGCCCGTCGATCTGGAGGGCGTCGAACTGGGGGCGGGCGAACCGGTGCTGCCGGTCATCGTCGCGGCCAACCGCGACCCCGGCGTGTACCCGGATCCCGGCCGCTTCGACATCACGCGCGAAGGACCGGCAGCGCACCTCGCCTTCGGGCACGGGCCGCACTTCTGCCTCGGCGCGATGTTGGCCCGCCGGGAGATGCGGGTGGCGATCGGGTCCGTGGTGAAGCGGTATCCGGGACTGCGCCTCGCCGTTGACGAGTCCGAGCTCACCTACGTGCCGGAACTGGTCTTCCGCGGCCTGCAGGCGTTGCCGGTCACTTGGTGATCCGTGGTCTCCCATACCGCCGGCGCGGGAAGTGGACGGGATCGACCGGTCGGGGCACGACACGACCGATGGCCCGTCCGCGGATCACCGGCCGGCCCGTGATGCGCGACCGGCGGGTGGTCGTCCACGGCCCCTCCGGCGGGGAACCCGGCCGCCCCGGCCCCTTGCCGCCCGCCGCGGTACGGGGCCGGGGCGGCCGCCTCACGACACCGGCGTGGCAGGGACGGCACGTCGGGACGGCACCCGTACGGTGGCCCGGTGAAGCACTTCTTCCCCTGGCTCCACAAGCCCGGTCGCGGGGGCCACGGCGGGCGGACCGACTATGCGGGCGCGGTCTACGGCTCGCTCCTCGCGGCCTCGGTGATCGCCTCCGCGAGCGCCGTCGGAAAGTTCCCCCGGGTCGAGATCACGGTCCTGCTCCTCGTCACCGGGCTGGTGTTCTGGGCCGCCCACGTGTACTCGATCCTCGCCGGCGAGCGGACGGCCGGCAGGCCCGCGGACCGGGCGGAGGTGCGCCGGGTCGGCCGGAAGGAGTGGGGAATCGTCGAAGCGGCCGTGCTCCCCGCCGCCGCCGTGGCCGTCAGCCCGCTGCTCGGGCTCGGACTGACCGCCACCGCCTGGCTCGCCCTGGCCACGGCCGTGGCACAGCAGGTCGCCTGGGCCTACCTCGGCGCCCTGCGCGCCCGCGCATCACACCGGCAGGCGGCCGTGGAGGCCGTGGTGCACCTCCTGCTGGGCCTGGTCATCGTGGCCCTCAAGGCCGCGATCGGCCACTGACGCCTCCCGGCCCGGCCACCGGGAGCCGGCGTCGACGGGACTCGTCGGGCGGGGGCCGGACGGGCCGCACCGCCCTACCGGCGCCTGCGACGGCGCCGGCGGTGCCACAGGAGTGCGGCCGTGGTGGACCCGAGGAGCACGGCGAGGACCAGCGCCGCTCCCCGGCTCCCGGCGATCCTCAGGTCCACGATCGGAACCAGCAGGAGGAGGCCCAGGGTGAACAGGACGGACAGCAGGGCGCGGAGCAGCGCCGCCAAGACGCCCGGATCGGTGCGCGCCGGTTCGATCCCGGCCAGCTCGGAGCTGTCGAAGTACCGCCTGCCGGCGCGTCGCGCGATGCGGATGGTCGACGACCGGTAGCTGGCACCCAGGTACGGCAGCCACACCAGGGGCGCCGCCATCCCCACGCACAGGACCGCGCCGAGCAGGGCCCACCGGCCGGCCCTTTCGAGCCGGGACGGCCGCCGCTCGCCCTCCTGCAGCGGGGAGACCAGACCGAGCAGATGGGTCATGCGCCGGCACACCGCCCAGACCGCGGCGGGCCCGTGGCGAACGCGGCCGTCCGCCACGGCCGGCAGCGCGTTCATCGCCTCCCGCGCGGCGCCGGTGTCGGCGTACACGGCCTGGAGGACGAGGAGTTCGGCCCCGCGCTCCGGCTCGGTCGGATCGAGCCCGGCCAGTACGGCCAGTTCCAGCACGAGTTGGGCCTGGGCCAGCAGTGCCGCACAGAAGGCGACCGGGATCAGCAGCATGGAGGGGCCGCCGACGAACGCGCCCTCGGCGGTGGTCACCCGGATTCCCCGCGACGTCAGGAGGATCCGCTGCTCCTCGCGGCCCAGGTCCGGCCGCTGCGCACGCAGCCGGGCGACGGCGGCCGCCGCCCGGGGGCCCATGTTGCGGACGGCGAACGCGGCCAGCAACTCGGGAAGGTGCCGCGGGTCGGCGAGCATGCCGCGCAGCAGGGACCGCACCAGTGCGGGCGGCACCCCGTCGAGTTCCTCGCCCGGCGGGTCCGGGCTCCGGTCGTCGCTCACCGAGGCGGTTCCGTTCACCCGTCCGCCGCCCCGCTCCCAGGAGCGGTACGCGCTCGCCGCGGTGGCGGGCGTGGGGAGGATCCGGCGGGCCGGCCTGCCACGCCGCAGCCGGGTGCGCCGGTGGCCGCGGAGCACCACGAATCCGGGCAGGCCGGCCGTCTCACGGCGCCACCCCTGGTCCGGGGCACCAGCAGGCATGGGTCTCCTTCCGTCGCGCAGGGCTCATGATGCCGCGCGACGGGGCCGTCGACCGTTCGGCCGGGCCGGGGACGAATCCACCGGGACCGGTGTGGCGGCGCCTGACCGCCAGGAATTGACGGATCGTCGCCGGAGGACGGGGAAGGAGCCGGGATGGCGTCGGCCCGTTCGCGTGCCCGTCTGCTGGCCTGCTTGGCCCTGGTCACGGGGCTGGGCCGTCGTGGTCCTGGTGTCCGTCACCGCGGGCGCCCACCAGCCGGCCAGGCCGACTCCTCGCGCTGGCCATGGGGCGCCCGACGGCTACCGGGGAGGGCCGGGCCGGTGGTTGAGGCCCGCACGCCGCCGCACGGGCCCCGCGCGGAGGCCTACCGCCCGGGGCCGCGGGGGGAGTCCGGGCCCTGCAGCACCCCTAGACCGCGTTCTCCTGCCGGTGCGTCCCCGCCGTCAACGCCCAGATGACGAACACGTCGATGGCGATCAGGACGACGGCCCAGAAGGGGTAGTAGGGCAACCACAGGAAGTTCGCGATCATGTTCAGGCCCACGACGACCACACCGAGGATCCTGGCCCACAGTGCGCCGCGGAAGAGCGTGAAGCCCGCCAGCACGATCACGAGGCCGAGGACGATGTGCGCCCAACCCCATCCGGTGGTGTCGAACTTGTAGACGTAGTTGCCGGTGATGACGTAGCGGTCGTCGTTGACGACCGCCGCGATCCCCTCCAGGACCGCCATCGTCCCGCCGAAGATCATCAGACAGGCGGCGAAGACGGTCCAACCCGTCGCGAACGGCTTCCGGCTCACTTCCGTGGTGGCGGCCGGTGCTCCGCTGACATTGCTGGCCATGCTCGGGCTCCTTCGGAGAAGGGCGTCGCTCGTTCCCGTGCGACCCGATGGGAGGCCTCCCACCACCAACTTCCCACGACCGCGGCGCGGCTGCTACTCCGCTGCTCCCCGGACCGTCCGGCGCCCGGGGCGAGGCCGCCCTCGCCGGGAACGCGGGTGCGTGGCAGCCTGAAGGAGCAGCTCTCTGAGCAGGTCACCCGTGCGGGTGACGCGGTCGCTTCGGAAGGAGTCCACGCCATGTCCGGAGGTGTCACGGGGACCGGCCGCGGGCCACAGACCGTGGAGCGGGCCTTCGCCGGCGGGTGGACCACGCTGGCCGCGGTCATGATGCTCTTCGGCGGCATCATGTCGGTCCTTCAGGGGATCGCCGCGATCCTGAACGACGACCTGGTGGTGGTCACCCGGAGTTACACGTATACGTGGAGCACCACGGGCTGGGGGTGGATCCACCTGGCCCTCGGGGTGCTCCTCGTCCTGGCCGGAACGGCGCTGTTCGGTGGCGCCGTCTGGGCGCGAGCCGTCGGCGTGGTCGTCGCCGGGCTCGGCATGATCGCCAACTTCTCCTGGCTGCCCCACTACCCCTTGTGGGCGATCGTGCTCATCAC
Organism: Kitasatospora sp. NPDC059648; assembly: GCF_042734825.1. Classification (NCBI taxonomy): domain Bacteria; kingdom Bacillati; phylum Actinomycetota; class Actinomycetes; order Kitasatosporales; family Streptomycetaceae; genus Kitasatospora; species Kitasatospora sp. NPDC059648. The sequence goes on from NZ_JBHWDU010000133.1 coordinate 13,570, forward strand.
GATCGACGCCTTCGTCATCTGGGCACTGTGCGTCGGCACGACCAGGACGGTGGACTGAGCACGGAGGAGCGGCCGCCGCCCCCGACCGGGCGCGGCG